>NZ_QHLI01000013.1 GCF_006864425.1 Campylobacter troglodytis
TAAAACACTCAAAAAATGAGTTTAGCTTAGCTAAGAATCACATAAATGCAATTGTGAACTTTTGGGGTTATGCTAAACATAGCTTAGCTAAATTTAAAGGAATCAAAAAAGAAAATTTTATGCTTCATTTAAAGGAAACTGAATTTAGATATAATGCTAAAATACAACAACAAGATTTGTATAAAATTTTACTCAAAATGATAAGAGAAAATCCGCTTAAGTTAAATTGAGCCTTTATTATTTCAAATTTAAAGCAAAAAGGCTTAAAGCTCATTTAAAATTAAGCCCCTTCTCATAATCCTTTCTTAGCCTTTTTAACTCAAAAAAGAACTTAATTAAATCCCCCCTATGCCAATTCTTAAAGGCTTTGATTAGCCCCTCGCCAAGTTTATAAGGCATACTTTCTTTTTCCTTACAAGCTGCATAATCATCATAATCTTTTAGCAAAGGTAGTCTAAGATAGGGCTTTTTTAAGCACTCTTTTTTATAAAGCCTTTGTTCTAGCCTGTGTCTTAAAAAGATAAGGCTTAAAGAAAGGGGGCAAGTTAAGATACCAAGTCTTGTTTTTGCCGCTCTTATCATAGCAAGGCCAAGCTTATAAGCAAGATGAAAGCGAAATCTTTGCACCACATAGGTAGTTTTAGCCACAAAGCCTCCTGTATAAGCACTGCCTCCAAATGAAAGCCATTTTTTATAGCACTCATTCCACTGAGGAAAGAGGGTATTTGCAAGCTTATTATTCCAAAAGCGGTTATTTCTTCCATAGGCGTGAATGATGGAAGCTGATCTATTTTGTCTATAAAAAAGCTCGCCTGCATATTTACTTCTTTTTAAAATTTTAACCCTAAGTTTTTGGCTGTATATGAGCAAAGAAAGGGCTATTTGATCGTTTATGAAATTATACTTAGCCGAGCTTTCATAAATAAATTCATAACAAGCCTTTGGATCTTTAATCAAGCTTGAAAAGCAAACAATACCGCTTCTAAAAGCTTTTTCAGTAGCAAATTCACAGCTTAAATGAGGACATAAAAAGCTCAACGAACTCTTGCCCCTATCCACGCAAAGATCAAACTCATAAGTAAAAAGCTCCTTAATACTCTTTAAAAGCAAAATATCAAAATCAAGATAGAGGATTTTTTCACACTCATCAAGCAAATTTAGCCCCTCAAACAAAGCATAGCTCATATGTGTGTAGCGATTTAAAAAAGAAAGATTTTGAAAAAAAAGCTCATCTTTTGATTTCACAAAAACACTAAGCTTATTTAAAAAATCTTCTTGGGTAAAGCTTATGAATTTTATCTCAGTTGCTATCTTTTTCATAGCCTTTTTATCATCATCATCAAAGCCCTCATTAACTATATAAAACACATCCACAAAGCCACCCATCTTGTCTATGATATTTACAAGTTGGCTACCTATGGCAAAGGCACTGTCCTTTGTAGCGGCAAGCAAAATGCCTCTTTTATACCTTTTCATCATTTTTCCAAAAGTTTTTAAGCATTATAATGCTTTTTTGTGAATTTTTTAGCCTTGAAAAGAGGTGGTGTTACGACTAAGATAAATTTTTTCATAATTTAAGCTTGACAATAAAACTAACCCCCCTAGCAAAAGCTAAATTTTACTTGGCATTTTGTGCCAAATTTAATCTTAAATTTAGTTAAATTCAAAAGCCTTAATGGATGAAAAAAAAGCATACTTTAAGAAGTGAATTCTTAAAATAAATGATAAGCCCTTATTTAAAAAAGCTTTTAAAAAATTCAAAGAATTTAAAATGCTTGAATTTTAAGCTTGAAAATAATTTAAGGCTCTTTTTTAAAAAAGCATTGATCTTAGACAAAATACCATATTTGTCATTATAAGCCTATGCTAAGAATTTACGAAATTATGGAGAAATACCTTAAATTTAGGACTTCTTCGCCCACAAACTCACACATCAATGCTTTTTTGAAAAATAGCCTAATTTAATAAAAGCTCTTCTTTATAAACCTAGCCTTCAAAAGACCTTTAATAAACTGTTACTTGAATTTAAGCTAAAAATGTGAAATATTTTTTAAAAAAGTGTTGATTTAACAAGTGCGGTGGCTTTAATTAGAGATTTTACACAAGAAAATATATTGCTAGTTTAAATAAAATGCAAAAATTCAAGCTCTTAAAAGCATTAAAAACTCCTAGCTTTTCACTTAAAATTCATACCAAGTGATTTGTGATATAAGAACCCTACTCTACCTTGCATCTTGCGTAGTGTTAAATTTGCAATTTCAAAACATTTTATCCAACTACCATCTTATAAAAAAATTTAAGGCTTAATATACTTGGCTCAATTAAACTTAATAGGATTTTCTCTTATCGACTTTAATAAATTCTGATGAGAATTTTATCCTAACTTTTTAGTGTTATATCTAAATTCTATTTCTTTTAAATGAAACACAAAATTTTCTTTTGAAGCCTTAAATTTGGCTAAACGAAACTTCGCAAACTTCTACTACGCAGTTAAGAGCCTAGAGTTGTAAAAAATAACTTTCATCAACTTAAATCTCAACGCTTATTTTAGAAAGCCTCTCGCATTCTTTGGCTATCAAAATGCGAATTTCACGCAAAATTGCATTCACACAAGCACGAGTTATTTTACAAATTTCAGCGATTTTTCACCTCTAAATCAAAGCTTCTTGCAAAGCTACAAACCTCAAGGAGAAGCAAAAAAATACTTCGTAATTTCTTAAATTTCTTTTGAGACAATTGAGTAATATATCATATACTTATTTTATTTTGTTCTTTATGCTTTAAAATGATCTTGTATAAAATTAAAGCATCTTGAGCCAAATTCAATTTCTCTAAGAAACTTTATTTTTTGAAAAAAGCTAGACTTTGAGATACTTTGTTGCACTTAGCATAACAAAAAATACCTCACTTAGTGCAACAGAAATTTCAAGGATTTTGTGAATTTTATCCTATCATTTTAAGCCTTGTTACAATAAGAGAATAAAAAGCTTTTTTGTCATACTAGCAAGGCTTAATGTGAACATTAATGTGAAAAAGGATTGTAAGGCTTACATCTATAAAGACAAAGAACAATACTTTTTTAAAAAGAGCTTAATCCTACAAAAACTCATTCAAGCTCTTAATGAGCCTTTCTTGCATCTCATCAATGTGTTCTTGCCTTATGATAAGAGGGGGCAAGAAACGAAGCTCATTTTCCCCACAACTAAGTAGCAAAAGCCCTCTTTTTTGAGCCTCCTTTATCACCTCAGCTACCTTGACACTCTTATGAAATCTTAGCCCTTGCATAAGGCCCAAGCCACTTCGTTTTTTGATGAATTTAAACTCTTTTTTTATGCTATTTAAGGCTTTTTCAAGGGTAGGGGTTAAATTTGTTACATTTTGCAAGATATTTTGCTTTTCGTAAATCTCAAACACCGCATTTATAGCCGCACAAGCAAAAGGATTTCCCCCATAGGTGCTGCCGTGATCTCCTAAATCAAGAGATTTGCTAGCCACCCTTTCACTCACAGCAAAAGCCCCCACGCTCGCCCCGCAGCCCAAAGCCTTTGCGCTTAGCACAATGTCGGGCAAAACCCCAAAATGCTCATAGGCAAAAAATTTCCCACTTCGCCCCATACCGCATTGAATTTCATCAGCCACAAGCAAAATATCTCTTTCATCACAAAGCCTACGCAAACTCGTATAAAACTTATGAGTAGCAGGGCTTATACCCCCCTCCCCTTGCACCGTTTCAACAAAAATAGCACAAGTTTTATCCCTCACAAGCTTTTGAACGCTTTTAAAATCATTGAATTTAGCATACTGCACCCCACAAATTAAAGGCTTAAAGGGCTTTTGATACTTCGCATTTGATGTTAAACTTAAAGCACCAAGGCTTCGTCCGTGAAAGGAATTTTTCATAGCGATAAAATGCGCTCCCTTAATGCCCTTGTTAAAGGCATATTTTCTAGCTACCTTCATAGCACCCTCGCAAGCCTCTGTGCCCGAATTTGTGAAAAAAACGCGGCTAAGCCCACAAGCCTTGGCTAAATTTGCCGAAGCCTTTGCGATTTGCTCGTTGTAAAAAAGATTACTTGTATGAATGATTTTATCAATTTGAGTTTTTAAAGCGGCGTTATAATCAGCATTTGCATAGCCCAAAGCACAAACCCCTATCCCACTTGCAAAGTCAAGGTATTTTTTACCTTGCACATCAAATAAATATACCCCCTCTCCCCTTTCAAGCGTTATGTCAAATTTCTTGTAGGTTTGCACTAGGTGGCTTTGGTCTTTAAAATCCATTTTATCCTCTAAATTTCATTTTCTTGCAAGGCAAGGGCTTGATAGTGAGCAATTAGTGGCTCAATTAACTCGTCAAAGCCCCCATTTTCCATTATTGTGTCAAGTCGGTAAAGGGTTAAATTGATGCGGTGTTCGCTTATGCGGTTTTGTGGAAAATTATAGGTGCGAATTCGCTCGCTTCTATCTCCGCTTCCAACTTGGCTTTTACGGCTTGCACTTTGCTTTGCCTCAATTTCTTTTTGTTTAAGCTCGTAAAGACGGGCTTTTAGCACCTTCATCGCAGCTTCTTTGTTCTTGTGCTGGGACTTGCCGTCTTGATTTACTACTATTATGCCCGTTGGCTTATGCACTATGCGAACGGCTGAATCAGTGGTATTTACGCTTTGTCCTCCGTGTCCGCTAGCCCTCATCACCTGTATGTCTAAGTCGTTTTCATTTAGCTCAATCTCCACATCATCAAGCTCTGGCATTATGGCAACTGTAATGGCTGAGGTATGCACCCGCCCTTGGCTCTCCGTAGCTGGCACCCTTTGCACCCTGTGTGTGCCTCCCTCAAATTTAAGCCTAGAGTAAGCGCCTTCGCCCTTTACAAGCAAGATAATTTCCTTAAAGCCCCCAGCACTGCCCTCGCTTGAGCTAACAAATTCAAGCTTGTAGCCCCTATTTTCAGCATATCTTGCATAGGCTTTTACCAAATCCCCCACAAACAAAGCCGCCTCATCCCCGCCTGTGCCTGCACGAATTTCTAAAAAGACATTTCTTTCATCGTTTGCATCCTTTGGCAAAAGCAAAATTTTTAGCTCGTTTTCAAGCTGAATTTGAGCGTTTTCAAGGGCTTTTAACTCCTCTTTGGCAAGCTCGCCAAGCTCGACATCAAAGAGCAAGGCTTTGTTCTCATCTATGCTTTGTAGGGTTTTTAGATAGTCTTTTGCCTTTGAAACTATGTTTTCAAGGGACTTTTGCTCTTTGGAAAGTGCTGTCATTTTGTCTATATCGGCTATGACAGCCTTGTCGCTTAAAAGCGTGCCTAGCTCCTCGTAACGCTCTAAAAAGGCTTTGAGCTTGTCTTTAAGCATTAAGCGATTTTATTTACCAAAAGAGCAAGCCTAGACACCCTACGAGCAGCGGTTTGCTTCTTTAAAAAGCCCCTACTTACCATAGCGTGTATGCTTTTGTTTGCTAGCTTTAAGGCATCATCTGCCTTTGTTTTGTCCTTATTTTCCGCAGCTTCACGCACAGCCTTTGTGATGTTTTTAAGCCTTGTGCGGTAAAAGCGGTTTCGCTCTGTCTTTTTAACCGTCTGTCTTGCCCTTTTTTCGGCACTCTTGTGATTTGCCATCTTTGTCCTTTCGTGTTGAGTTTGGCTTAAATTCAAGCTTTCATTAAGATTAAGCCTTGAATTTTAAATCAAAACGCATATTATAGCAAAGATTTTTTAAAGTTTTGTTAAGTTTTTGAATTTTTTTGAAAATTTGTTTAACTTTTTTTGCTAGAATGCCCTTTTTTAAAATTTTACAAGGAAAAATGATGAAAGAAATCAAACAAACCGCCCACATAAACGGGGGGGGGGGGGGGCGACACCTAAGCCTCATAGCCTTATGAAAAAGCTGAAAAAATCCTACTACAAGGCTTTTTTCACACTGATTAAGGCTTACAAGAGGTATTATTTTGGTGCTTGGCTTTTTAAAATCCCCTTTTATAAGCTCACTTCAAATGCTATTAAACTACAAAAATGGCAAGAAAAACGCAAGCAAAGGCGTGAATTTTTGCAAGAGTCTTTGAAAAAATTCAAAGACTCAAAAGTGCTTTGCAAAGAATTTGACAAACAAAGAGAGCTTTGGCTGAATTCAAAGGAATTTAAAGAAAAATACCTTGATACAAAGCACCCTTATTCGCCACCACTAAACTCTGACACGCTAAACGACAAAAACTCGCCTTTAAATTATAGTAATATCTCTGCTGAAATGGCGTGGGAGTTGAATTTGCCTTTGCCACCAAATTATAAATTTATTCATATTCCACATTTTGGCGCTGCATATGGTGCTATGCAGGTATTTTATAAACATTGTGGAGTTATAGTTCATAGGCGTTGGGAGCAAAGTGATGCTAAAAATTCTTATATCCAACTTTTTAATAGCCTTAAAAATGCAAATAAAAATTTATGCAATATGATTTATTTAGATGGCTTTAACTTAACTGTGCCAAACAATGCTAAATTTTACTCGCTTATAGATGCCACTGTGCCTGTGGTGTCGGTTCTTAGAGATCCTATATCAAGGTTTAAGCCCCTTGTAAATCACCTTCGTGGTGGTTCTATTAGACATTTTAATCTCACTTTTGATTATGAAAATGTATTGAGGGTTTATTATTATCAAAAAGGCAATCTTAGAGAAAGCTCACCCATAGTTGAAAATTTAGAAACAAGTGATTGCGGTTGGCACTCAGGCATACTCTTTTCTCTATCATCTCGCATAAAGGCTTTGAAAAATCACAGCGAGTTGCTTTTCTTAGATATGCAAGAAATTATGCCAGCAAAAGCCTTTGAAACTATGACAAAGCTAGCCTTAAAACTTGGCTTTACTCCACCAAAGACACAAGATAGGGCTAAATTTGAGGGCAAGATAAATGGGGGTGATTATTTGGGTATGCAAAAATTACTTTTTTTGCATAGCGATGACATAGACAAATGCTTTGAGCTAGGCGATAGTAGGCAAGATGAGGCTTCGCTTAAAAAGGCAGATAGCATAAAGGCTTGGCTTGGAAATTTACAAAACGCACCAATGGGCTGGATAAATGCTAATGAAATCTTTTTTGATGAGGATGTGGGGTTAAAAGATTTTGGTGTGTATTTTGCAAATAAAGATGAAATAACAAGGCTTAAAGATAATTCAAGGCTTTATTTAACGAGTAAAAAATATCTAAAAGGCTATGTGAAGGCACTTAAAGAAGCCATTGTCAAAGAAAATGCCAAAAGAATTGATGAAAAAGAAATTTTAAACTATCTTGCAAAACATAAGGAAACAAGGGCTTTTTACAAAAAAAATTTGGATTTTGAACTTGTGGATATAAAAGCAAAACGCCCCGATATAGTCGCTTCGTGGCATTACTACAATGAATTTGAAAAAATGTGCCAAGGACTTGACAAGGACTAAAATGCAAAAAGATTTAAATTCAAGCTTTAAATTTTAAAAGCTAACATTATAGCAAAGAAAATTAAAGTTTTGTTTGCTTTTTGCTTAAAAGCTAAAACTTCCTTGAATTCAAGGCCTTGTTTGCAAAGCATTTTTTTAAATATTTTAAAATAAAAACTTTGTATCAAATTTTAAGCTCTTTTTCAAAAAAATGTTGATTTTTAGAAAAACACCATTCGTCATTCTGATCGTAGCAAAATGAGGAAGAATCTACGAATTTTAGGGCAAAATGCTTTGAGTTGACAGCTTCTTCGCCTGCTGTCGCAGACTCAAAATGGCAAATTAATGTTTTTTTAAAAAAGAGCCAAATTTTATTTGCAAACTGTTTTTTTTTTTTTTAATATGCTACTTAAAAGCTTTATAAAGGATAAATGATGAAACAAGGAAATTTTACAGACCTAGCAAGGCACTATCACAACCGCCCAGCTTATAGCACCTTGCTTTTAGAGAAATTGCTTCTTTGCATAAATGATGGCAAAAAGCCACTTAACAAGCTAGATATAGCAGAGGTTGGTGCTGGCACGGGTAAGCTTACAGCTATTTTGGCGAGGGATTTTGGGCTGAAAATCACAGCCGTTGAGCCAAATGACGCTATGCGTGAAGAAGGCATTAAGGCAACACAAGGACTTGACATAAAATGGCTTAAAGGTAGTGGGGAGCAGACGAATTTGCAAAGCAATTCAGCTGATTGGCTCATTATGGCTTCTAGCTTTCATTGGACTGATCCCACAAAGTCCTTGCCTGAATTTGCAAGGGTTTTAAGGGGAGGAAATTCGCAAAATACATCTACCCACCCCCACACCCCCTCCGCACAGCAGGGGGCTTTAATTGACAAGCCACGCAACGAGAGAGAGAGAGAGAGAGAGAGACGGCTTCGCCAAAACTTGCTTCAAATTCACAAAAGCTTTCTCAAAGCCACGAGAAAAGCTCGCAAAACTCATATCTTACAATCATCTACAACCCACGAGATATAAAACAAGGCTCGGTGTTTTATGAGATTGAAGAAGAGATTAAGGGTATTGTTCCAGAGCTTAATCGAGTAAGTTCAGGCACACAAAATGTGAAAAAATGGGATGAGGTGCTAGTATCAACAGGGCATTTCACAAACTGCGTTTTTATGGAGTGTGCTTATAGCGAGATATGGAGCAAAGAAAGATATATGGGAGCTTGGCACTCTGTAAATGATATACAAGCACAAGCAGGACAAAAAAGATGGGAAGCGATTTTAGCGATGATAGAGGCAAAAATCGCCCCCTTTAAAGAGCTAGAAATTCCTTATAAGATCCGCTCTTGGACGGTTAGAAAAATTTAACTTATAAGGCTTTGCTCTTCTTGCTTGAGGCTTTCAGGTAAAGGGAGCAAAGATGAAAAAATTAGTCGAGGGAAAGTGGGATTATAGCAAGCACGCTAAATTTTATGAGTTTCGCCCAAACTATACCCCACAAAGCATTGATATGCTTGTGGAGTTGGTTGGTGGCTTTGGTTGCAAGGGCGGCAATTTAAGCGAGAATTCAAAGAATTCAAGCAAAGCCTTGAAAGTCGCTGACATAGGTGCTGGCACAGGAAATCTCACCATAATGTTAATTGAAAGGGGATTAGAGGTGGTAGCTGTCGAGCCAAATGACGCTATGAGAGAAATAGGCATAGAACGCACAAAGGGACAAGCTGTCAAATGGGTGCGTGCCACAGGGCTTGAAAACGGCTTAGAAAGTGGGGACTTTGACTGGGTGGCATTTGGTTCTAGCTTTAATGTGATGGATAGAAGCAAGGCACTTAAAGAATCACATAGACTTTTAAAAAAGGGCGGATACTTTTCTTGTATGTGGAATCATAGGGATTTAAATGATCCCTTGCAAGAAGAGGTTGAAGCCTTGGTAAAAGAATGCGTGCCAAACTACGAACGAGGGGCTAGAAGGGAAGATCAAAGACCCGTCATAGAAGCACACAAAGAGCTTTTTGATGAAATAGTGTATTTAGAACACGATTTTTACTTCAAACAAAGCCTTGAAAATTATCTTTTGGCGTGGCAAAGTGTTAAAAATCCTTTTTGGGATCTAGACACAGATGAGGGAAAAGCCTTGTTTGAGCGCATTTGCGAGAAAATTCGTGCTAAACTTCCAAATGAGTTTAGCATAAAATACACCTCCAGATCTTGGAGTGCGAAAAGGGTGTGAAATCGTTGTTGTATTGAGCGTAGCGACTAGGTGGGTTGCTATGCGGTAGTAAAAGCAAAAAGATCTCGAGCTTCTTTGCCTTGCTTTGGCAAGGCTTAGAATGACGAGAGCAAAAAAAGGATAAAACGCAAAAGCTTACAATGTTAGAAAAAAAATTCAAGCTTTCAAAGGGCTATATCAAAAACAAATTTGCAAGTATTTAATAAATGCTTATATGAATTTAAAACCAAGGCTTGAATTTAAAAGGCTTTTAAAAAATTCAAGCTTTCAAAGGCTTGAATTTAAAAGGAGTAATGATGAAACAAAGGCTTAGTTTTCAAAGCAAGGGGCGAAATTTACTAGCCTTGCAAGGTGCTTTAAAAAATGGAGAGATTTTGCCCCTGCTTATCTTAAACAAGCAAGATTTGCGTAATTTAAATTCACAAAAACGATCAATTATTTATAATAAAATCCAAGCCTTAAATTCACAAAAAATCATCATTCGCTCCTCATCCTTAAACGAGGATAGCACCACTCAGTCAAACGCAGGTGCCTTTTTAAGCCTTGCAAATATAAATGTAGATGATGAAGAGGCTCTTTTTGATGCCTTGCAAAGAGTGGCAAATTCTATGCCAAATGAAGAAGACGAGCTTTTAATTCAGCCCTTTTTGCAAGACATCACTATGTGTGGGGTGGCTTTTAGCGTGGATAAGGATAATTTTGCTCCCTATTTTTGCGTACAGTTTGATGAAAGCGGAAGTAGTTCTAGTATAACAGATGGAAGCAGTAAAAACAGCAAGCATTTTTTTGCTTACAGAGATGATTTAAAGATAAATGATGAGAAAATGTCTCGCTTGATAGGGCTTATAAAGGAGCTTGAAGGGCTTTATGACTGTGAGTTTTTAGATGTGGAGTTTGCTTTTGTGGCAGATTTATCTTGTGGCGAAGTTCGTGGGAGTGCTTCGCCAAGCTTCGTCAATGAAGCTCTTAGTTCTATTTCCTCGCTTGACTCGCACAACCCACGAACTTCATCCACAATCTTAAAATCTGCAAGATCAACTTCTAAAAATTCAAGCCTTATTTGCAAGGATAAAAATGCACCACCTAACAAGGCAAAAAATAATAAAAATTCACAAAACACAGCCCAGGAAAAACTCTATCTACTTCAAGTTCGCCCCCTTGTGATGAAGGGCAAGGAAGATCTTTTCAAGGCACTTCCCAAAGAAGCCTTAGGCAGACTTTACAGAAGGCTTGAAAACCTCAAAGAAAGGCGTCCAAATATACTTGGAGATAGCTTTATCTTTGGAGTTATGCCTGATTGGAATCCAGCTGAAATGATAGGACTTCGTCCAAACCGTTTGGCTTTAAGCCTTTACAAAGCCATAATCACTGAT
This sequence comes from Campylobacter troglodytis, assembly GCF_006864425.1. GTDB lineage: Bacteria > Campylobacterota > Campylobacteria > Campylobacterales > Campylobacteraceae > Campylobacter_D > Campylobacter_D troglodytis. The sequence continues at coordinate 11,020 of NZ_QHLI01000013.1, forward strand.
AATATCTGGGCTTATCAAAGGGATAATTACGGCTACAAGGATTTAAGAAGTCATCCTTTAATGCACTCTTTTTTGGGTATGCCTTATATTGATGTACGCCTTAGCTTTAACTCCTTTATCCCAAAGGATCTAAATGAAAAAATAGCCTCAAAACTTGTGAATTTTTATCTAAGAAGTCTTAAACAAAAGCCTCATTTGCACGATAAAATAGAGTTTTTCATAGTGTATTCTTGCTATGATTTTAATAGCCCTACAAAGCTTAAAAAGCTCTTAAACCACGGCTTTAATGAAAATGAGCTTAAAAGGCTTGAATTTGCTTTATTAAATCTTACAAATAAGATAATAAATCCTGAAAATTCACTCTTTCGCAAAGATATTTTAAAGGCTAAAAAACTAGAATCTGTCTTTTTGCAGATTAAACACTCAAACTACTCTTTAATAGATAAAATTTATTGGCTCATTGAAGCTTGCAAAAGACACGGCACCTTGCCCTTTGCAGGCGTAGCAAGGGCTGGCTTTATAGCTATGCAAATGCTAAACTCCCTTGTAGAAATAGGCTTTTTAAGCAAGGAAAAAAAGCAAGATTTCCTAAACTCCCTAGCCACAGTTAGCAAAAAACTATCCTTGAAAAGTGCAAATTTAAATGAAAAAAACAAGGCTGAATTTTTAGCTGAATTTGGACATCTTAGGGCTGGTTCATATAATATCTTAAGCCCTAGATACGATCAGGCCTTTGATAAGTATTTTAGCCTAACGCACAATTCACAAATGCCTAAAATTCACCCCTTTGCTCTAAGCAAAAAAGAAGAAAAAGGCTTGAATTTATTATTAGCTGAGCACGGCTTAAAGATAGAAGCAAGGGCTCTTTTTGCCTTCTTTAAGGATGCCATTGAGGGTAGAGAAAGCGTGAAGTTTGAATTCACCAAGCTTTTAAGCTATGCTATCGAGTTAATTGCTGAATTTGGTGAGCATTATGGCATAAAAAAAGAGGATCTAGCTCACTTAGACATAGAAAATATCTTTACTCTTTACTCCTCACTTTACTCAAAAAGCCCAAAAGAAAGGCTGCTTGATGAGATAAAAAGACACAAAGAGGAGTATAAACTAAGCCTTGCCTTAAAGCTTCCACCCTTGCTTTATGAGCAAGATCAGGTGTATAGCTTTTTTACGCATTTAATCACTCCAAATTTTATCACCCAAAAAACAGTTACAGCCTCTGTTGGCCTTGAAAATGAGCAAGATTTAAGGGATAAGATAGTGCTTATTAGAGCAGCTGATCCTGGGTATGATTATTTATTTTCTAAAAACATAGCAGGGCTTATTACTTGCTATGGAGGGGCAAATTCACATATGGCTATTCGTGCAAGTGAGCTAAACTTGCCATCCGTCATAGGCGTGGGCGAGGAAAAATTCAGCGAGCTTTTAAACACAAAAAAAGTAAGAATTGAATGTGCAAGCGAGCAAATAATATGTTTATAGGCATAACTCAAAGGCTTGCAAGACAAGAAAGCTATAAGGAGCTTCGTGAAATTTTAGCTGTGGAATGGGGAGAGCTTTTTGAGCGTGAATTTAAGGGCTTTTTGCCCTTGCCGCTTTGTTTTGGCGTGAATTTTTTGCAATATAAAAACGTTTTAAGTGGGGTGATTTTAAGCGGGGGAAATGATTTATCACTTTTTAATGAAAATGAAGAAAATTTAAGGCGAGATGAGTATGAATTTGAGATTTTAAGGCAGTGCGTTGAGACGAGAATGCCTGTTTTTGGGGTGTGCCGAGGGGCGCAAATGATTTCACATTTTTTTGGAAGTAAAATTCAAGGCTGTGAAAATCACATAGGAAAACACCTAGTGCGTGATTTAAAAGGGTTTGAATTTGAAGTAAATTCTTTTCATAATTACGCTATCACTGAGCTTGGAGCAAATTTAAAGCCTTTAAATTTTGCAAGTGATGAAAGCATAGAAGCTTTCAAACACGAGAGTTTGCCTATTTTTGCTGTAATGTGGCACATTGAAAGAAAGGATGGCTTGAATGATACAGCGATTTTAGATGAATTTAAAAATGCGATTTTGGAATATAAGACTTAAAAAAATACAAACATTTTGATATACAAAAGTTAGAAATTCTAAATTTAATCAATAAAAGTGAAATTTAAAGAAGGAAAAAAATGAAAGCCTTAATTTTAGCGGCTGGCTTTGGCTCTCGCTTGATGCCCTTGACAGAAAATATGCCAAAGACTATGGTTGAGTATAAGAACAAAAGGCTCATTGAATACGAACTTGATGCCTTAATGGGTGCTGGTTTAAAGATAGATGAAATCTCTGTTGTGGGGGGATATAAGTTTGAAATTTTACAAGAGTTTTTAAGCAAAAATTATCAGCTAAAAAACTTTTTTGTAAATGAAAATTATGCAAGCACAAATATGCTCCACTCGCTTTTTTGTGCAAAAGAGCTTTTAAACGAGTGTATTTTAAACAAGCAAGATTTGCTTGTATCTTATGCTGATATAGTGTATTTTGCCCCTTGCATTGAGGCTTTAATGAGAACAAAGGGCGAGCTTTTAATCTGTGTGAATTTAAAATGGCAAGAGCTTTGGCAAAGGCGTTTTAAGGACATTTTAAGCGATGCAGAAAGTTTAAAAATGAAAGAAATAAATGGGGAAAGTTTTATCACAGAACTTGGCAAAAAGCCAAAGAATTTAAGCCAAATAGAGGGTCAATATATGGGGCTTTTTAAGTTTTCACACAGCTTTTTGCCAAGGGTGCTTGAATTTTACGAAGCCCTTGATAAAAACGCACTCTTTGATGGACAAAATTACAATAATATCTATATGACAAGCTTTTTACAAGGGCTAATCGATAAATATCACAACGCAAAAGCCGTGAAAATCAATGGAGGATGGCACGAGGTGGATTTTAAGAGAGATTTAAAGCTTGATTTAAATTTTTAACTCTTATGATCTTGCTTTTGACATATCTTTTTAACACTCATACTTTAATAAGATCTTTTAAATTCAAGCCAAATTTTCATTATAAAAATTCACAGTTTAGCCTTGCTTTTAAATTTAATTCTTTTTTGCAAGTGAGATCTTTGTTGCGATCTTCTTTTGATATTTTTAAAAATAAACATATTATTTGTTTATAAGGATCTTTGAGGCTAAATTTAAAGCATTTATTAAGCTTTTTCCTTGATGTAAAGGCGGTAAAGCTACAAAACTTAATCAAAGCAACTCTTCTAAGTGCCATAAAAGTAGAAACTTAATTTTACAAAAATGTGAAAAAATCTCTAAAATGCAAGATTAAATTAAAATTTATAAAAATTATTTTTTACAACGCTAGATTTATAACTGTTAGCACAAGGTGCAAAAATGGTGTGCGAAAAGCGTGGGTGAGGAATTGGTAAAAAATACCTGTGTTTTACTTCGTGTCCTTGCAACTGTGTAGTAGAAGTGGCAAAGGCTCATTATAGGATAAAGCATAGCAAAAACGAGTTTGCAAATGAAGGAAATCACATAAACGGCATAGAGAATTTTTTTGCTTAGTGTTACACACTCGTAAATTTAAGCAAAAAGACTTATGCCAAACATAGCTTAGTTAAATTCAAAGGAATCAAAGAGGGCAGTTTTATCTTTCATTTAAAAGAGCTTAGAATTTAGATACAATGCCAAGATACAAAAGCAAGCTTTGCATAAGATCTTGCTAAAAATGATAAGGCAAAATCAGCTTAAATTTAGCCAAAATTTGAGCTGTGTTTATTTTGTTTCTTTATATAAGAGATTAAGGAAAATATATGAAAAAAATAATAATAGCACCAGATTCATTTAAGGGTAGTGCAAGTAGCTTGGAAATTTGCCACTTCATAGAAAGGGGCATATTGAAGATTATAAAAAATGCAAATATAGAAAAAATACCTCTTGCAGATGGGGGCGAGGGAACAGTTGATTGCATACTTTATGCAGTAGGTGGGAATATAAAAAAAATAAATGTAAAAAATCCAAAAGGTAAAATCATAGAGGCTAAATACGGCATTATCAACAAACAAAAAGCAGTTATAGAAATGGCTCAGGCCTCAGGACTTACATTGATTAGCCATAAAAAAAGAAATCCATTAAAATATTCTACCTATGGCACAGGGCAAATCATAAAAGATGCCTTAGATAATAACATAAAAGAAATATTAATAGGCATAGGTGGCAGTGCAACCAATGACTGCGGGATAGGAATGGCTAAGGCTTTAGGATATAGATTTTTAGACAAAAACAATAATGAGCTTGAAGCCATAGCAGAAAATATGATAAAGGTTGCTAGCATAGATAAGAGCAAGGTAGATAAAAGAATATTTGATACAAAAATAACAGTAGCATGCGATGTAAAAAATCCTCTTTATGGAGAAAATGGGGCCACAGCAGTATATGGAAGGCAAAAAGGGGTTAGGAAAAAAAGTTTTAATGTGCTTGATAAGGGACTTAAAAATATAGCAAAGATCGTAAAAAAACAGTTACACAAAGAAATAGACTACATAGAAGGAGCAGGTGCTGCAGGAGGACTTGGAGGAGGTCTCATTGCATTTTGCAATGCTGAGTTAAAAAGTGGAATAGATGCTGTGCTTGATATAATAGAATTTGAGAATAAAATCAAAGGAGCTTCTCTTATTATAACAGGAGAAGGGGCTATTGACGGACAGACAAAGGAAGGAAAGGTTCCCATAGGGGTTGCAAAAAGGGCTTGTAATACTCCTGTGATTGCGATAGTAGGAGAGCTAAGAAAGGGTGCTGATCTAGTATATGATTTAGGTATTTCATCTATCATGCCTATCTTTACAAAAGCTATGACAAGAAAGAAAGCTATTACAAATACAGGTATTTTAGTGGAAAATGCGACAGAAAGGGCATTGAGATTTATAAATATAGAATTAAAATAAATGGCGATTGATACTTTTAGCTGATATAATTACAGCTGAAAGCTTGGTAAAATCGATGTTAAACAAGTATATATTTTTGCCCCACATTTGGGAGCGGAAATTTAGGCAAATTTTGGAGTGTTTTTGTGCTGACATTTGCGTAAGCAAAATCGCTGTTTTGTGCAAGGTTTCTCGCCCTTGCGTGAATGCAATTGTGCAGCAAGCTTTTAACCCTTAAAGAATGCGAAAAAATCAGCAAAACGAAGTTTCTTTAGAAAATGAGTGGTGAGATTGAAGTTGATGAGAGTTATTTTGGTGCTCGCAGAGTGCGTGGCAAGCGTGGGCGTGGAGCTGGTCGCAAAACACCTGTGTTTGGAATGCTAAAGCGAAACGGCTATGTTTATACATAGGTGGTAAAACATTGCTCTGCAAAAGAATTATTGCCGATTATAAAGGACTTTTCGGAGCTTAACGAAAGTGAAATTTACAGCGATGGATTAAAATCCTATGATGGTTTAGTGGATTTCGGTGCAAAGGCTCATTATAGGGTCAAACATAGCAAAAATGAGTTTGCAAACGGACGAAGCCACATAAACGGCATAGAGAATTTCTGTGGCTTTGCGAAGGCTAGATTAAGTCAGTTTCACGGCAAGAGAATTTTTCTACCTTCATTTGAAGGAAACTGAATTTAGATACAATGTCAAGGTTAAGAATGAAAATTTGTATAAAATTTTGTTAAAATGGCTTAGGAAAAATCCTAGGTCATTTTAGCTAAAAGTATCAATCGCCAAATAAATTATTTACATTGTATGCACCTTAAATACTATAGCTCAATTAAGCTTAAGCGGATTAGATCTTATCATTTTTATAAATTTTGATGAGAATATTGCCTTAAATTTTTTGTATTAATTGCGTTTCTTTTAAGTGAAGGATAAAATTTTATTTCTTAGCTTTTAAATTTGGCAAGTGTCAACTTTGTAAGGTCACTAGAAATTCACAATTATATTTATGTGATTCTTAGCTAAACTCATTTTTAGAATGCTTAACGTAGTAATGTGCATTAGCTACTTCTTTCAAAGTTGCAAGAGAAGTAGCACGAAGCAAAAAATACTGCAAAATTCTTTGAATTTAATCTTTGAAATTTTTGAAACGATTGATATACTTATTTTTCATCGCTGTAATCATAACTTAAAGCTCTTTTTTTGGAATTTTAGTTATCCAAAATTACTTAGTCTAGCAAGATACTTAATGCACTGTTTAAAGTTTGGCGATGAGATCTTGTATTTTATATATGTTTTTTTTATATCATTTAGAAGCTTTAGAACAAGCCGATCTAACTTTTTATATTTTGAAATATGGGTTTTAAGCTTAATTTGTTTGTTAAGCGTTTGAATTCTTAATGTATTAACAATTAATTTTTTATTTAATCCATCTAAATGCCGATAAAACAAGGTTTTGCACTGAGTATGGCTTAATTTTTTACCATAGCTTATATTTTCACAAATACTTTGAAATACCCTATAAAAACACTGTCCTAGCAAGTCGCTTTTAAATTTTTGCCATTCTTTTTTATAACAAAAAGGCAAATTCCCTCTGCTATGAGTAAGAGGCAGGTTACATTCTTTAATATCAAATCCAAATAAATTCGCATTTATTATAGCGAAGTTAAAATCACTACGACGGTTATATTTCGTCCTTTTGAGAGTAAAATTTTTTGTTTTTAAAAGTTTTGGATTAAAAATTAGCGTATTTCCCCCACGAGCAATGCTATCCTTGCCAATTCTTCCTATTTCATAAGGCTTATACTCAAGCCTCCTACTTGCCATTTGCCCGGCACAAAGCAAGTTTATAAATTTTTTAGGGCTTTTTGGATAAAAAAACGGATATTCTAAATGCATAAAACTCTTACTTGATAAATCATAATAAAAATCCTCGCTTAAAGCATTAGAGAGTTTATGTGGCTTTGTTAAAAGAAAATGTAAATCCAAAAGCTGAGTTCTTAAAAGCGAGAAAAATGGAAGTGGAGGCTGATCGCAGTTTTTGCAAAGCAGTGCGTCTATCTTAGTGCTTTTAAGTCTTGCTATGTGGTAAAAATAATCTATCTTATAGGGTCTATCCTCACTAAAACAGTAAAATCTCATATCATCATCAACTATCCAAGCCACAAAATCCTTGTTTTTAGTCTCTTCATAGATCCATCTTTGAAGTAAGGTTCGGTTTTGGGCTATGGGCTGTCTGTTTTGAGTGTATTTAAATCTAATTTGTTTGTAAGGCTTTGTTAGTTTTTCAAATTCTTTGGCATAGTTTTTAGAGCTTAGAATGAAGATCTCAAATTCTTTCACAAGGGGCGAGTTTAAGGGATCTAGGGCAAAAAATGATTTAAGGAACTTTTTTAAATTTAAAGCCTCATAAGAAATTAGCCCAAGTGCTAGTTTAAAGGGCAAAACAGACGGTTTTTCAGTGGCAATTAAAGGCTTATTTTCTTGTAAAGCAACTTGTTCTTTAAGCTCATAATCAAAAAGTTTCTTTGCTCTTAAAAGTGAGGCTTCTTGTAAGGATGGTTTAAAGCGGTGCAAGTATTTACGGTAAAATATATCAAGTCCTTGTTTTTTAGTGTCCTTGTCGTTTGAAACCCGCCTTAAATTCTCATCAGCAAAATGATTTACCAAAGCCTTTTTAATAAAAATGCTTTTTAAATGTGAATTTACTTTGATAAATTCCACATACCTCATCATTAAATCCCTATCAGTTGTGCTTTTTAAGCTCTCATCAAAGCCACCCAAACCAAAAAACGCCTTAGCATTTATGAAAAGATTGCTACCTTGAATGTGAGGATTTTTAACAAAGATCTTTTCTAAATCAACACTGTCTTTGCTTGGATAAAGTTTTTGCACCCTTGTTTTTGTGATAAAGTTAAGCCCACAAGCGACAAGTGCTGTGTGCTGAGAAATTTTATCAAAGCATTCTTTAAGATAATGCTTATGCCAGCTATCATCATCGTCTAAAAAAGCAAAAAATTGATTCTTTAAGTTTTTATTTAAATCCAAACTAAACAATGCTCCGCTGTTGTTTGCACCTGTGTGCGAGTGAAATTTAGTGCGGGTATTTTTTATGCACTTTGTGGGAAATTTTTGCTTTAAATTTAATCCTTTTCTTAGTTTTTTAATACCCCTTTTTATGCACTCAAACTCAGCTTTATCCTTATTATCATCAACTACAACAACAAAGACATTTTTGCTAAAACTTTGCTCATAAACGCTTTTTAAGGACCTAGTTAAAAGTAAATTTGTTCTGCCAGCACTTGTGGCAATGATGGCTGTGATCTTAAACAAGCTCAATCCTTATGTATTCTTTTGGTGCGTAGTTTTCGCCAACACTTTCTTGTCTTACAAGCCATCGGCGTAAAAATTACCGCTTCTTTGTCTTTTTTGCTAAATGCCACCCACCAAGAAAGTGTGCTATTTGCCATAATAAAATGCTTACAATTTTGCATTAAATAAAAATCATAAATTACCCTACTATCATCATTTAAGCTTATAATTTCGCACTCTTTTTTGTCAGCAAAATGTGTCTTAATAAAGACTTTATCATCGCTAAAAATAAAAAACTTAGCATCCTTAAATCTTGCTTTCATAGCTTTAAAAGCATTTTCATAATACCTACTTAAACTTAAATTTACAGGATATTTTGCAAACAAAAAATCACCCCTTCTAATATGCACAGCAACTGAGTTGTCAAAAGATTTAATATGGCCAAAAATCGCCTCATTTTCTTTATCTAGCACAAAGTTTTTTAGGCTTAAATCTTGCAAAATTTCATCCTTATAAGGGTATAAATCCGTGTAATTCCAAAATCTCTCTTTGAGTATATAGCGAATTTGCTGGGTGTTTTCTACCATTTCGTCTATGCTTTTAAAATACAAATGGGGTGCAAAAAGCACCTTTGATTTTTGGGGGTTAAAGTGTAGCATTTTGTCATACTTTTTATAAAAAATATTATTGTAAAATTTATTCAAATAAACATTAAAAATACCACTTTTTAATTCTTTAAAAAGACTGAATTTATCTTGCAAAATGCCAAGTTTTGTTTCAAAATGATAAAGCTCAAAATTTCGCACTTTTTTAGGATAAAAAGCGAAATTTTTAAAATAATTTTTATGGGAATACTCACTTGCATCAAGTAGGATTTTTCTACTCATTTTAATAGCTAAGATTTTAGCAAAGCTATAGTGAAAGAGCTGATTTACAAGCTCTTAGTGCAAATTTACAATGAGTGGATTCATTGATAATTCCTAATATCTACTCGTCCTATACAAAAATTATTATATTTTTTATTTGATATAGATAGAGAATACTTATATACACTTTTACTCAGAAATTCATGCAAAATACTATCGCTCTTTCCTTCAGGGTATACAAATATAGAAACTTTATCGTTAATTATTTTTTCTAAAATATTTTTAGATTCTATAATTTCTCTATTACTCTCATCTATATGGCATCTCAAATCTCTATGTGTAATACCGTGCGAACAAATTGTAGCAATTTCAGACAGCTCTTGTATTTCTTTTGTATCAAGAAAATTTAAAGACAAATCAGGTAAAAATTTAGCGTTAAGCTCTAACAAAATATTTGGCGACTGTTTAATATAATGTTCTTTAAGTATTTGAATATTTGAAAACATATTTGTATTTGCAATTTTAAGATTAAAAAATGCAAAGGCTTCTTCTAATTTTTTAGATTCGGCAAGATAATAAATTACATCCATCCCGCTAAATTTATGATAAATTGAATTTCCAACATTGATAGCAAATAGTAAGGCTTGCTTTTTTATATGATAAGTTTTAATCAAATCTTTTGTTACTAATAAATGCTCTTTAAATCCATCATAAAAACTTAAGCAAAAATATTTATTTGGATTTAATAAACATTCTTCAATGCTTCCAAATTCAAATCCTTTTTCTAAAAACTCGTCTATAATACTCTTTAATTTTTCATAGCCTATAACCATACCTCTATCAAAATATATAGGGTTTATTTTTTGCTCTATGTCGTAGTAAATTCTATGTATCATAATGATATTATAATTTTCTTCTTGCCTGATTCTTTTATTAGAACTTAAAACAGATTCTAAAAATTCGGGTTTATATCCATTTTTTATAGAATTATTAATAATAGCGGATAAATCTTTAGGTAAACATTTGCCTGAAAAACAGTAATTTTTATCTTTATTATATATAACGGTATGCGTTTTGGTAATTCTCGGGTCTTTTAACCAAAGCTCACGCACAGAAGTATAATTCGCTCCAAAAGTTTCACATATTTTATAGAATTCATTGCAAAATATTATTTTAGTTGCATAAAAACAATTTTCCATATATTTGCATATCTCGGCATTTAAACTTGTAGTTTGTATATATTCCTTTACAGGTCCAGCAATTTGAGTAAATATATCTACCATTTCGGTAGTATCTTCTACATTACCGCCAAAAATAAAATACGGGGTTTTAATAAGCTCTTTATTAAAATCATAAGGATAAGGCAAATAATAACTTGACTCTCCAATATATTCTGGGCTAAATACAAGTCGTAAATGTGGATATATTTTTGATAAATTATTTGTTGAATTTGGAGGAATAGTAGATTTTATAAGCACTAATTTGTTTTCATTTAGCCCACTTAATACCTCTTCTACAAAATCTAAATTCGCGCTTCCATCAGACTTAGATGGTGTTGGCACACAAATTACTACTAAATTAGCTTCATTTAGCACCTTGTGATTATTTGAAACAAACTTAAACTCAGCACATACTGTTTGCGAAGTATCATAAACCACCACTTCATAATGGCTTTTAAAAAACTCATAAAAAGCCTTGCCCACATATCCAAAGCCAGCAATTGCAACCCTCATAGTCCCTCCTTTATCAAATCAAACATTATAAAATCAGAATTACTTATATGCAAGTCATTTGAAAGAGCTGACGCACTTTGAGTGATACTTTGAATTTTTAGATTAAATTTTTTAAATAGGCTTTCATAAAAGCTTAAGGATCTATGAATATCCACTCTATCTTTCTTGCTTGAAAAGATATATTTAGTATAAGCTGTGGGGCTTTCATAGCTTAAATTTTTAATCTTTCTTTTTTGAATGCTTGAATTTGAGCTTGTAAAAAGTGGATTGCAAATAAGTATTAGAATGTGCTTTTTACTTAATGCACAAAGATCTTGCATTATTTGCGTAATGATTTTTTGCCTTTGTGTTTCACTCTTTGCTAGTTTGTGGCATAGCACAAGAGAGCAAAGCACAGAGTCAAAGGCTTTTTTATTTAAAATTAAGTCTTTTAAATCCTTTTGTGTGCAAAGCTTTATGCCTTCGTAGTTTTTGGAATTTTCTTTTATCTCTTTTTCATTTGGCTCGTAGGCAAAAACCTTAAATTTTTTAGCCAAAGTTATTGCTATATCGCCCTTGCCACTACCATAATCAAAGATGCTTTTATATTCTTTATGCCTTGCATAAAAGTCATAAATCAGCTCTTTATACCGCACAACTTCGCCTATACCCTTTCTAAATGAGTTAAATTCATCGTTTAAATCCTTGCAAGCTAAGAATTTTTCTATCTTAGTAAAATTTTGCTCACAGTTTAATGGACTTAAAAATTCTTTGATATTTTTAATCTTTGCCATATAATTTTGAAGTTTATATATAGCAAAGGCTTTCCTACACATACTTTCAAAAAACTCCGGCGTAAAATGAATTAAATCATAGCCTATATCGCAGATAAAAAGCTCACCACTTTCATTCATACATAGATTTTTTACTGACAGATCAAGATGCACTATCTTAGCAAAATAATGCATATTTAAAAATGCCTGAAACTGCGTTAAAGTAGCACTTTTAAAGGCTTTGCTTTTTTCATATTTATAAAAAATAATTAAATCTTGCTTATAACTTAGCTTAAAATTAGGCTTGAAATTGCTATATTGCAGACTATGAGAAATTGCACTTAGTTGAAAATAAAGTTTATCAAGCCTTGGATGTGGCTTAAAAATTTTATAGACATAATTTTTATTATTAAATACAAATCCTTCACTACCCATTCCCAAAAAATTTAAAGATTTTTGCGAAATCTTGCATATTTTGGCTATCTTTTCTTTGGCTTCATCTTGTGATAAAATGGCATTTACAAGGCTTTGTGGAGTAGGTAAGGTGTAGGGTAGGTTTTTTTCTAAAATTAAAAGCACTTGTCTTGGAGTTTTAGCCTTAAAAATCTTATCCTTTCTTCTTGTGTCAAGGGCGGTGTTTGCTAGTTTTCCTCCCCAGCCAAAGTCGCCTAGGGCAATTATGAGTTTGTTTAACTGCCAAGCAAGGCTTATTTCATTAAGCGTGCCAGCATTTCCGCCTATGATGATAACCGCATCAGCAAGGCTGATTAAAGAGATATTTCGTGCTATATCAAAACCCACAGGCAAAGCAAGATCTACATATTCATTTGCCACGTCCTTATCATAGCTTGGCAAAATCCCCAAAATAGACCTCGGCGTGTAGCGGTGCGAACTTTTTGCACCCATCGAAGCACTTCTCATCACTCCACCAAATCCGCCTGTGGCAACTGTGTAGCCATTATCTACTAAGATTTGCCCCATTTTATAGGCGAGTAAATGGATTTTGTCTTTATTGTGGCTTTGTTCTAAGTTTGCATACCCTATAAGTGCTATTATCATCGTAATATCTTTCAAATTTATAAGCTTATTAAAATTTGCAAATATGACAAAGCTCACGGTTTTAAAAAGCATTTATCAAACAAACTTGCATACTCACAAGCTATTTTTCGTAATTATATTGTTTTTTTTTTTTTTTGCAACTTGCAAGATCTCATTAAAATTCACAACTTGCGTGAATTTAAACAAAACCTTTGTGCTATGCTCATTTTGAGAATTTCAAAATGCCTTTGATTTTATTAAAAAATTCAAAGCCTTTTAAAAGTGCTTAAATTCACACAGTTAAAAAGATCTTTTTATTTAAAGCTTAGCAAACAAGCATTAAACTTAAAATGCAAAAATAAAACCTTAAATTCACAAAAGGAAGACAAATGGCTATGGAATTTGAGATTAAAGAATCAAGCAAGATTAAAGGCGTTTTCATCATCACTCCAAATAAATTTAGCGATTTTAGGGGCGATATTTTTTCTGTGTGGCAAAAAGAAGCCTTTAAAGAGCTTTTGCCAAAGGGGCTTGAGTTCGTGCTTGATAAATTCACAAGCTCAAAACAAAATGTCCTTCGTGGAATTCACGGAGATGAGAAGTCTTGGAAGCTAGTTAGCTGTGTGTGGGGCGAGGTGGTGCAAGTAGTGGTGGATGCTAGAAAGCAAAGTCCTACTTATTTGCAATGGGAAAAATTCATACTAAATCCACAAGATCCAAAGCTTATTTTAATTCCGCCACACTTTGGCAATGCTCATTATGCGACAAAAGACTCTTTATACTTTTACAAATGGGCTTATGAGGGTGCTTATGTGGATGCAAAGGAGCAATTTACCCTTGCTTATAATGACAAGAAAATAGGCATTGAGTGGGGGGACATAAAGCCCATTTTATCAAAAAGAGATGAGGAGTTAGCAAGATGAGTGGTAAGGTTTTAGACAGCACAACAATTAACAAAGAGCTTTTAGAAAATATAGATCAAAAATTAAAGCTAAACAACGAGCTTTTATCCTTGCTTTTGGTAAGTGAAAGCATTAAAAATAGCCCCATTAAAAAAGCCCACAAGGAGCTTTTGTTCCTACTTTTACAGCATAGAGATAGAAATTACATACGCATAAATCACAACGGCGAAATTTATGAGCGAATTTTAGAGTATTTAAAGCTACTTAGACCCCTTAATATCAAAAAAAGCAAGCTTGAAAGGGTTGGTGGGAGTGAGGATGGAGGCTATGTAATGCTTAAAAACTCTACCCCCCCCCCCCCCTTATGTAAGGCTATTTCGCTAGGTGTTTCTGATTTTTCTCCTTGGGATTTAGAGATGGCAAAGAGAGGCTACAGGGTAGCCCAGTATGATGCTAGCATAGAAAAAGGACCCTACAATCACCCAAATATCTCCTTTCATAAAAAATTTGTGGGGCTTGTAGATGATGATAACACAGTTAGCCTAGAAACTGTGATTAAAGAAAACAAGCTAGATCCAAAGCTGCCAAACATACTTCAATGCGACATAGAAAATGCCGAGTGGGAGATCTTAGAAGGCTTTGATATAAGCCTTTTAGCGAGGTATTTTAGCCAAATCATCTTTGAATTTCACGGCTTAAACCCAGAAGAAGCTGAGGGCTTTGCCAAAAGAAGTGCTGTTTTAAGAAAGATAAATGAGCATTTTTCAAGCATACATATGCATTTTAACAACCACGGAAAAATTTTTTACTCCAAAGACCGCTTTTTTAGCGTTACCATTGAGGCAAGCTATCTTAGAAAAGATCTTGTGCCAAGCTATGCTAGAAATAATTTTAGAAAAAGTGGGATTTTAAACAAGCTTGATTATCCAACAGATAAGGCCGTGCCTGAGCTTCCTATTATTTATGAGTAAAAATTAAGCGCTAAAATATTAAAGAATTATGAATGTAAGGTATTTACAAGCTTTAAAGGCTTAGAAGTTTAATAAACTACAAGTTAGCTTAGAAAAACAAAAATCTAAAATATAATATTTTGTAGCCACATTAAATGAATTTAAGCTGTAAATTTCAAGCCTTTCAAAGTGCTATTTTATGAATTTAACTTCTTGCCAAAAATAAATTCACAAAAACTAACCAAATTCAAAGACAGTTTCACTCAAAATTAAAGCTTATCCTCAAAAAAGTGCCAAAATCAAAAAAAAAAAAAAACGAAATTTGTGCTAAAATTTATCCGCATTAAAAACAAGGAGGATAAATGAAAATAGCAATTATAGGTGCCGGGCTTTCTGGCTTATCACTTGCCCGTGCATTAAGGGGCGATTTTGAAATAGAGCTTTTTGAAAAAGAAGCGCAAATTGGAGGCATTGCTAGGACAAGGGATGTGCAAGGCAGGGCTTATCACATAAACGGCGGACACATTTTTGATTCAAAATACGAGGATGTAAAAGCCTTTGTCTTTGATGAAATTTTGCCTTTAACTGAGTGGATGGATAGGACAAAGCGAGATGCAAGGGTCTTTTTCAAAGGACAGTTAATACCCTATCCCATCGAGTTTTCTGTCAAAGAAATCGATGCCTTTGATACAAATTTAGCCTTTGCCATCACAAAAGAAATGTTTGAGGCAAGTTATGACAAAAATGTGCCAAACTTAGAGCAGTGGTTTATAAATCACTTTGGCAAAACTTTAAGCGAGGCTTATTTTATCCCTTACAACACGAAAATTTGGGGAATTGCCCCATCAAAAATGAGCTCAGCTTGGATAGAAGATGAAAGGCAGATGAAGCTTCCTGTGCCTACTAAAAGGGCATTTTACGAGGCTTTGCTAGGCAGAAAAAGCGATAATATGAGCCACAGGAGCTTTTACTACCCAAAAAGTAAAAACCAAAATACCTTCATAGATGCCTTTGCAAAAGGACTTAAAATAAATTTTGAGCCCATAAAAAGCATAGAAGCCAAAACTGGGGGGGTTTTACTCTCAATGGTAGCTTAAATTTTGACTTAGTTATCAACACCTCTCCACTTGATTTAATCCCAAATCTACTAAAAGACATCCCAAGCGAGATATTAAACGCATTTTCAAAGCTTAAATTCAACAAGGTAAGCAATATACTGTGGCAAACAAGCGGTGAGTATCCCTTTACCTGGGCTTATGTGCCTGATCCAAAAATTGGCTTTCATCGCATCTCAAACACAGGTGTTATCGTGGGAGATAATTTTTGCACCACAGAAGCCATAGGCGAGGTGAGCTTTGAGCGTTTGGTAAATGAGTGTAAAAAATTTCAGCCAAATTTCTTGCAAGAACCCCTTGATTACAATGTAACCGAACACGCCTATGTCTTTTTTGATTTAAACTATGTAAAAAGCAAGGAAATCTGCGTTACTTATCTAAAAAGTCGCGGCATCATCCCACACGGCAGGTTTGGCGAATGGGAGTATTATAATATGGACGTTTGCATAAAAAGAAGTTTGGACTTAGCCAAACATTTAAGGGAGAAATATCTTTAATCAAAAATACCTCAGCTTAGCCACTTTAAGAGAACTTGTTAAACTGGTTTGTCAAGCTGTTTGCTTGTATAAGAAGTGGCTAAATTTAGCATTTTGCTGGTGTTTGCATTTAACTACTAAGCAATGCAAAGACTTTGAAAACTCACAAAGCTTGCAAGTTGAAACTGTGAAGTTACAAAGGGATGAAAATGCCTTAAAAACTCACAAAGCTTGCAAGTTGAAACTGTGAAGTTACGAAGAGGTGTAAATGTTTTGAAAATTCACAAACTTCATCGCTTTTTATAAAAGCGTGAATTTTATAAGCCTTTAAAAATTCACAAGTCTCATTACATTTTCAAAGCTCAAACAAATTCAAAGGCTTTGAGAGTGCAAAGACTTTAAAAAAATTCATAGGCTTTATCACTTTACACAAGGATATGAAAATTTGTAGCCTTAAAAAATTCACAAGGCTCACGGTTTAATTTTACAGTTTCAAAGCCATTCAAAGTGCAAATGCCTTAAAAAATTCACAAAGCCTACAAGTTTTTATAAAACTGTGAATTTTTTGAGTTTTTAAAAAGCTATTAAAATTCACAAGCTTTTTAAAACTGTGAATTTAAAGCTGAAATTTTGCATTAAAACTGTTAGCTTTTAAAACAGTTTAAAAAATTCATACAAGTTTAAAACTTTTGTGTGTTGGTGCTGTGAATTTTACGCGTTCAAGATGCGAAATTTTTACATTGAAACTGTGAATTTTTTGAAAAAATTTTAGCTCAAGATACTTTAATTTGATATAACATCATTTTAAAGTATGGAAAGTTAGATGAAAAACAAATATATGATTCATTCCCGAATTTCTGAGAAGAAATTTAGGGAAATTTTGAAGTATTTCACCCTTGATTTGGAGGCGAAAAAAATTGCTGAAATTTGCAAAATAACTCGTGCTTGTGTGAATAGGATAGTGCAGCAAGCTTTTAATAGCCAAAGAGTGCGAAAAATCAGCAAAACGAAGTTTCTTTAGAAAATGAGTTGCGAGATTGAAGTTGATGAGAGTTATTTTTTACTTCGTTTCGTCTTGCAACTGTAAGCAGAAGGGGCAAGGCGTGTTCGTGGTAAGCGTGGGTGTGGGGTTGGCAAGAAAACGTCTGTGTTTTTACTTCGTGCTACTCGTCTTGTCCCTTTGCGAGAAGGGATGCTAAAACACAATCGCACGAGTTTATACGCTCAAACACTTGCTCTGTCAAAGAATTGTTGCCTAGGACTTTTCAGAGCTTGAATAAAGTTAAATTTACAGCGATAAGCTTAAAGCTTACGGTGCCTTGGTGGATTTTTTACTTCGTTTCGTCTTGCAACTGCGTAGTAGAAGGAGAAAAGTTACAGGGTCAAACACATTAAATTCGAGTTTGCCAAAGGGACGAAGCCATATCAACGAAATTGTGAATTTCTAGGGACCTTACAAAGGCTAGATTAGGGGGTTTCACGGCAAGGGAATTTTTCTACCTTCATTTGAAAGAGAGTGAATTTCGATCTAATGTCAAGGTTAAAAAACGAAAATTTGTATAAAATTTTGTCAAAATGGCTTAGGAAAAATCCTATAAATTTTTAGCTAAAAGTATCAATCGCCTTATTTTTTATGCTTACAAAGCGTTTTTCTAATCAAATGGTGCGGTTAGCAAGACTTGAACTCGCACGAGCTTTCGCTTACTACCGCCTGAAAGTAGCGTGTCTGCAGTTCCACCACAACCGCAAATATCGCCTTGAATTTTATCTTACAAAAGTGAATTTTCGTAAATTAAATTTACAAATTTTTAAGGTGAAAACTAGTTTTTAAAGACCGCTTTTGTGCAAATCTTATTTTTTAGATATTTTTTGGAAGCAAAAAATTCATCAACAAAGCTCACAATACCCTTAAAAACGCCTCCAAAGCCGAAATTTCCTCTCTTGTTAAATCAAGCCTTTTTATGAGTGGGTCGGTTTTTGGCAAGAGTGGGTCATTTTCCTTGCCCTTTGGCACGGACACGGGAAAGCCCGCATTATACATATTTAGCACGCCTGTGAGGTTTGGAAAAGTGCCTGTGTGCATATAGGGAGCTGATTTTGACACGCCCAAAAGGCTCGGCGTTTTGAATTTACCTACATCCTCAGGGTTTTGCGTAACTTCATATCGCCCCAAATCTTGCAATGCCCGCCCATAAAATGTTAAGCCTATATTGTGAAATTTTTTATCACTCATTATCGCGCCATAATGGCAGTTCATACACTTGCCTTTATTGCGGAAAATGTCAAGTCCCCACAGCTCTTTATCACTCATAAAGCGATAATCACCCTTTAAAAAGGCATTAAAACGGCTATTTTTTGGCACAACAAAGGAGCGTTCGTAGGTGGCTATGGCTTTGGCTATGTTGCTTATGGTGATAAGCTCACGCACCGCGTTTATCTCGTCATTTGACAGCGCGTCTATCTTTGTAGCGTTGATTTCAACAGCATTATTTAAAAAAGCCCTGAGCCTTTTTTTCTCATCTTTTTCATAAAGCTGTGGAAAATGCCTAGCCCAAAGGCTTTGAGTAGCCTCATCCGCAAAGGCGGCGACAAAAAGTGGGTAGTAGAGGGCTGAATTTTTTATGGAATTTTCAGCATTTTCAAGGGTGTTTGCCATTTCCACAGGATCTGTAATGGGTCCAAGTGCTTGTGCTTCAAGCCCTTTGGCTCTGCCGTCCCAAAAAAGCTCGTCAAAAAAGGCGGCAGCTTGGATATTTGGCGAGTTTCGCCTGCCCCTTTGCCTGTCGTGTCCGTAGGAAAGCCTGAGTGCGTCAGTAAAGGCTAGCTCTGGGTGGTGGCAGTTTTGACAGGCGATTTGTCCGCTTTTTGAGAGCTTTGGCTCGTTAAAAAGCCTTAATCCCAAAAAGGCTTTTATGTCGCTATAAGCGTTATCTTTTGGGAAGTTTGGCTCGCTTAAGGGTGCAAATTCCTCCCATTCAAGCAAGACACTTTCATCTATGTCGGGTTTAGCCCATTCATTCACGGGCTTTGCGTAAAGCTCTCGGTATTTTGCATTTTGCGGATATTCAAGGCTTGTTTCTTTTGGCGAAAGCACCTTGTATAAAAGCCCTCCGCAAAGCATTAGGCTTAACGCCAAAAGCATTGATAGTATCTTTGTGCTTTTTTGCATTGTTATCCTTTTTCCGTATTTCGTCTAGTATTTATACCCCACTTGCAGCCAAAACTGCCGCCCCACATCATAGACAGGATAGCTAGCACTTGCACTTAATATGCCTCCAACTGCCATATTTCCATTTGCACCTGAGATGGTGGTTTCATTCTTTTTATTTAAGACATTGATTATATCTACATTTGTGTAAAAGGTGCCAAAGCTAGAAAGCTTCATCTCCAAACCAACCCTCATATCCCAGTTAAAGGCTCCCTTGAAATGATGCTTGCCGTATTGGCTCATCGCCGTTCCTATATTCGCATCATAATTAGCACTTAGTCTGTTTAAAAGCACCATTCTATCATAGCCCGAGCGGTAGCGAAAGAAATTATTTAAAAGCAAGGTCGCAGGTCCCATCTTCATAGTCTGAGTTGTAGAAAGCCTCAAAGTGTAAGGTCTAGCAAAGTTTTCAGTTGGACGCTCACTATATTTTATAACCTTGCCATCATAAAGTATGTCGGGATCTTCTATGTAGTTTTCATCCACTGAGTATTGATTATAGCTTCTTTTCACATCGCTGTAATCAAAAGCCAACAAGAAATGATGATTTACATTTAGGGTTTGAAGGGGTCTTACATTTTCAAGCGTTAGGCTTACTATGTCGCTTTTTGAGCTTCCTTCATTTGTGTAGTAGCTATATCTTGCAGCATAACCTCCTTGTGCCGTTGTTTCAGTAGAGCGTCTTTGCACTATCTCGTCCTTGCCCTCGCGTTTTATGTATTTTGCACTAAAATTCAAAGCCCATAAATCCTGAGATAGCCCTACCATCACCTCATCACTATAAGGTATATCAAGGGTGTTAAACTTAAAGCTAGAATTTGCCGCCACAGCACTTTCCACCCAAGGCGAGTTTAGATCTGCCCTTGTCAAACTCTTTGTAGCAGCCAAGATACTATCATAAAGCCTATAAGAAAAGAGGTTTCGTCCGTAGTAGCGGTTTGCACCAAAGGTAAGGCGAGTATCAAAGCCCTCATCCTTCCAAGGTGCTATATAAGCTAGGCTAAATCTAGGAGCAACGCTACTTTTATCCATATAATCATCCCCGTCAAATCTTAGCCCAAAACGCCCTGTCATAAGTCCTAGCTTAGAGTGATCAAGCACCTTAAATTCATTTTCCAAATAAAAGGCATAAGAGCTTACATCAAGCTTGGTGCTACCTTTGGGTATGAGGTTTAATGCCCTTATGAACTGGCCCTCTCTTGCATTTGTAAGTGCGGTGGTGCCAGAGGCTGTGGTGGGAGCTTGTGAGCACAAAGGCACTCCAAAAAGATCAGCTCCCCCGCAAGCTGCTCCGTTTAGATCGGCTGTATAGCCAACCCCTGTTACAAGGGTATTATAATAATAATCCCTAACAACCTCCCTTGCTACATACTTATAATCAAACTCCCCACCAACTCGAATTTTAAAAAAATCAGAAAGCTCGAAATTCATATCGCTTTTGTAATTTAGGCTTTGTTGAATTTGATCAACATCGCTAACCCCACCCTCGATTGTGTAGCCAGATGAGGTTGATGCCCAGTTTTTATCATCAGCTGAGTGCCTCCAAGTTAAGAAATAATTCTTATCGCTTTTGCGTGAGTTTTCTAAAAACGAATATCCTATTTGATTGCTCCAAAGCCCTAAACTTGTATCCCACAAAGCTTTTAGTCCTGCTTGATAGCCCCCGCTTTGCATAGTGTAAAATGAATCCTTTGCCACAGGGCTAAAATAGCTATTAAACTGAGGCATATAGCCAAAATTTCCCTCCAAGCTAAAACTGTCCGTTACATTGTATATGGTTTTTAGGTAGTAGTTATCGCTTCTTCTGGTTTGATTTCTAATTCCAAAGGCTTCGGTGGGGTTATTATACTGATTTGCCGTGGAGTAGCCATTTAGGGGGATTTTTGAGCGAGTGGTTGAAAAAGCACCAATTACTCCAAATCTATCATTTACCCAGCCCTCCACACTTGCCTTTATCAGATCCTTTGTGAATTTTGGCTGAAACTTCTCATCCGTGCTATTTGCTAAATTTTCCTCAAACTCCTCTGTGATGTGATATTTCGTCCATTTGTCGCTAGTTCTTTGGTAATTGAGATCAAAATGCCAGCCGTCTCTGCGAGGATTTCTCACCTGTGCTTCTACCACACCACCTGTAAAGCCTCCATACGCTGCGCCTATGTTGCTATCTTGCACCGTTATGCTTTCAAGCAAACTTGTGTCTATGTTAAAGCCTTGAGATCGTCCTCCCTTTAGCCCCTGAGATGCTCCTCCTGTGCCTCCTGTGGCATTGCTTACTGGATCTAGATCATTATTCATATTAAAGCCATCTAGCTGGAAATTGTTTTGATAAAAAAGCCCTCCGCTAATGCTTATGTTTGCTGGATCTATTTCGCCCGGACTATGTGAGCTTAGCTGGGCGTTGTCAAATTGCACATTTGGCAAGATCTTCAAGGCACTTGTGATATCCCCATTGCCATTTGGAGCTGAATTTATAATGCTTTTACCCACGAATGAGCCTGATTGATAATACTTCGTAGGATTTATATCTGCTTCTATGGTAGTAGCTTCAAGCTGATAGCTAGTATCAAAGGAGCTTGTGGAGTTTGTTTCATTGTTTGCCAAAAGCACACCCTTGTTAAAAGGCGTTTGAGCCGTGCTTTTTTGCGCTAACAAAAAACTTGCCGCTACAAGAGAGATAAAAATTTGACGCTTCATAACTAGTCCTTAATTTATAAATTGAATTTAGCCCTTGAATAGGTGCATAAATTAAAAGACATAATAACATAAAATTTCAAAAAAATTTATAAATTTTTAATCTAAATTATCGTTTTTTTTTTTTTTCTTTTTAAAATACTGCCTTTAAAATACCATAAAATAAGACTTTTTTAAAATTTGATAATAGCAAATTCTCTTAATATTTCTACACAGTTAATAAAAATACTTATCTTTTTGTTAGCATAAATTTAGCAAATTTTAAGAAAAATTTATGAGACTTGAATTTAGAATGTGTTTAGAGGCTTGAATTTTTTAAGATAATGTTAAATGGCTTGTGAGTGTGTATGATGACGATGTTTGTAAATGAAGTTATCCTCATTTAAGCTAAAAAATTTCAAAAGCTAGGATTTGAATTTAAAAGTGTGTAAAAAATGTGTAAAAAAAGGAGGTGTGGCTCCGGATGTAGGATTCGAACCTACGACCAAGTGGTTAACAGCCACCTACTCTACCGCTGAGCTAATCCGGATCAAGGGCTTTGCATTGCAAGACATCTTTGCAAATCTTGCATTTACAAAAGAGTGATTATAGTCAAATTTCACACCTTTGTCAAGGCAAATTTATCTTTAAGCCTTTAAAATTTAGGCACGGTAAAAGCTAACCCCAGCAAGATCTTGCACCCAAATTTTTGAGCTTTTTAGCAAATTTTTCAATCTAGCCTTTGAAAGCTCACTGAATTTATCCTCTATGTCAAACTCACTTTGTGGGCGTAGGGCTAGCATTTTTAGTAGCTCCTCCTCGCTTAAATCTAGCTTATATTCTTTGTTAGAGCTACTGTTTATATCACTTATATTTAATCTTTTAACCTCATTTTTAACCTCATAGGTTTTAAATTCAAGCCCCTGTGAATTTAAGCTTCTTTTTTCACGTCTTGCCACAAGCACAGGCACGCTAGTAATGCAGCTTGCAAGATTTTCAAGCACTTCATTACTCACAGGCTTTACAGGATAGGCACTTGGTCTATCAATGCTACTTATATCAACTCTATCAGGCTTTATGCGTGAAAAAGCCAAATTTAATGCCTTAAATTCAGCCTCGTTGTCATTTAAGCCTTGCACCACAAGCACCTCCATTACAAGCTGTCCCTTGAAAATGCTTTTAAATTCAGCCATTTTGTCTATCATTTTTGCTAAATTTATGGATTTTAGGGCTTTATCCACGCGAAAAAAGGTTTTTTCCACCGCACTATCAAGGCTAAATTTCACCACATCAAGTTCTAGCATAGCCTTAAATTTGCCCTCATCTAAAACACCTGTGCCATTGCTTAAAATGAGTAATTTTTTATCTTTTTTGATTAAATTCAAAGCACTCACAAGCTCTTTTAAATGAGGATACAAGGTAGGCTCACCGTTTGCGGTTAGTGTTATGAAGTCAAATTCAAGCCCTTTATCAATGGCAGTTTGCACTTCTTTTACAACCTCAGCCACAGCCGGGGTATTTATGGAGCGAGGCACAGGAGGAGCAGGCCTTAGCTCACAATACACGCAGTCAAAATTACACTGCTTATGTGCCGGGCTTAAATCAACTCCAAGTGAGGCTCCAAAACGGCGAGAATTCACAGGTCCAAAAATGATCTTCATCGTTTCAACGCCCTTAAATTCATCAAAATAGCCATTTATCTAGCAGAGCTTTCTTGCACCAAACGCACGAAAAACTTCGCATTTTCCACAGGTATGTCAGGCATTATGCCGTGTCCTAGATTAAAGATATGAGCCACGCCTTTCATAGTCCTTAAAATGCTTTCAACCCCGCTTTTAATGGCATTTTTATCATAAAGGCGGCAAGGCTCTAAATTGCCTTGCAAAGCATAACGGTCGCTTAAAAGCTCTCTTGCAAGGCTTAATGGCGTATCCCAGCTTACCCCAAAGACATCAAAGTCCCCATTTATGCCATCTAAATACCCACTAATTCCTTTTGGAAAGAGTATCATAGGGATTTGTGGATATTTTTGCTTGATAAAGTGTGAAATTTCAAGCATATACTTAAAAGAAAACTCAAAAAATGCCTCTTTTTCCAAGGCACTTGCCCAGCTATCAAAGATTTGCACCGCATTTGCACCGGCTTTAATTTGTGCTTCAAGGTAAAGTTTGAGCGTGTGTGTGAGCTTTGCTAGGATTTTATGCAAGAGCTTAGGGTCTTGATAAAGCATTTTCTTGCATTTGGCGTAGCTTTTTGAGCCTCGCCCTTCTATCATATAGGTTGCTATGGTCCAAGGCGAGCCGCAAAAGCCTATGAGTGCTTTATCTTGCGAGAGTTTTTCCCTTGTAAGTGCAAGTGCATCATAGACATAGCTTAACTTTTTCACTGCTTTTTCGCTATCAAGGGCGTTTAAGTCCTCTAAATTTGTCAAAGGCTCATCAAATACAGGTCCCTCGCCCCTTTCAAAACGCAAACTCATACCCATTTCCAAAGGCACAACCAAAATGTCAGAAAAGATGATGGCAGCATCCACGCCTAGAATTTCAACAGGCTGTAAGCTCACCTTGGCCGCACTTTTGTAGTCCTTGCAAAGGCTTAAAAAGTCCCCTACCCTTGTCCTAACTGCCATATACTCAGGCAAATACCGCCCAGCTTGACGCATCATCCACACGGGTGTGTAGGGGGTTTGCCTTTTAAAACAAGCATCGATGAATATCATTTAGTGTCCTTTTTTAGTAGGTATTTTAAGTGTAAAATATAGCGAATTTTCTTTGGTTGGCGGTGCAAATCCTTGAAAAATTCACAAAAAACTGTGATTTTAGGAAAACTTATCTGCCCTAAAAGCCCTTTAATGCCCAGCGTATCAGGGTTTAAGGGGCTTTTAAAAATTTTCATATAAGAAAGGGTGCTTTTAATAAAAAAGTGCTTGAATTTTTCTTTAAATTCAGCATTTTGTAGGCTTTTTTGAGTATAAAAATGCCAAATGTTAAAGCCCACTTTCACAAAACAGTAGCCCTTAAAATAAGCCCTTAAAGCCTTGTAGTCCTTAAAATCCTTTTTCAAAGGCTCTAAAAAATAAGGCAGTTTTGCGGGAAAGGCTTTGTTTTTTTGAGTGGTGATGATGGAGTTTGTTCTTTGTCTATAAATATAAAGGGCTTCGTTTGTGTAAGCTACTTTGTTAGCTAAACAAAAAAGCAAAGTGCCAAAGTCGTGGTCCTCGTGATAAATGCCCTCACTAAAACGCAAGGCATAGCGGTTTAAAATGTGTGCCTTAAAAAGTCCTTGCCAAGAAAAATAAAAGCTGTAAAGCTTGTTTTGAGTTAAAAGCTCTAAGCCTGTGTTGTAGCTGCTTTGTTTTAGCCTTAAATATGCACCCTGCTTAAAGCTTTTGTCATCCTCATAAAAATGCGTGATATTATGTGCTACTATGTCTAAATCCCCTTCTTGCAAGGCTTTGACGCATTTTTCTATGCAATCTTTTGTGAGATAATCATCACTATCTACAAAATGAATTAGGGCATTTGAGGGAAGTTCTTGGATTATAAAATCATTTATGCGAGTTAAATCGCTTTTGATGAAATTGCTTTGAATTTGGGTGAAATGAGCCTTAATTTCTTTGTCGCTTATGTTTTTGTAGGATTTGTTGAAGGTGTGGGTTTGGGTGAGGCTTGGAATTTCTTTGTCATATAAAGCCCCCTGCCGTGCGGAGAATCTTGCATTTTGTTCCCCCTCCCTTGCGGAGGGGGTTAGGGGGTGGGTAAATTTTGCGTTAGCAAAATTATTGTTTTTGAAATTTTGTAAATTTTCCACGCCTTTTTCCTGCAAAATGCTTGAATTTTGTGAATTTGCCATTAAATTCACTGAATTTTGGGAGTTATTTTTTAACAACCCACCCCCTAAATCCCCCTCCGCAAGGCAGAGGGACTTTTGGTTTTGTGAATTTTTTTGTGAATTTGCTGAATTTTGGGTGTTTTGGCTTTTCGCACCCACCCCCACCCAACTGGTTGCGAGCCAAGCGTTGCAAAAACCCACTCTGCACGGCAGGGGGCTTTTTTGACTATTTTCAAAAAATTCCCTTAACGCACTTCCTTTTATAAATTCAAGTCCGAAATTCCTAGCACTTGAAAGCCCGCCATTTGGCTTACTCACAACAAAAATTCGGCTATCACTAGCGGCAAATTCAAGGGCTATTTCAAGGCTTCCATCACTGCTTCCATCATCTATTAAAACTATATCTAAATTCTCATAGCTTTGATGAACAAGGCTTTGCAAACACTCTTTTAAATAAGGTGCTACATTGTAAATAGGCACAATGATGGATATTTGCAAATGATTTTCTCCTTTGTTCTTTATCTCATACACATTTAAGCCATTTTGATACTTTTTGTCTTAGAATTTAGCCTTAAAGCTTTAATGCAAAACATTTAAGCAGATATAAGCACACGCACATTTTTAAGCTTTGTCTCATCAGCTAATGATAAATCATAAGCATTTTGTGCATTGAGCCAAAACTCAGCACTTGTATTTAAAGCCTTTGCAAGCTTTAACGCCATATCCACACTAACGCTTCTTTTAGCATTTACCAGCTCATTCACAGTTTTAAAGCTTACTCCTAAAGCCTTTGCAAGCATACTTTGTGTGATATTTAAGTCCTTTAAAAAAAGCTCACTTAGCATAATGCCTGGATGAGTTGCAACTCGTTTTACCCTCATCTTAACTCCCTTAATGATAGTCTTCAACGCTCACTTCATAGGCGTTGCTGTCTTGAAATTTAAAGACTATGCGGTATCGTTTGTTGATCCTGATACTATAAAATCCCTTTTTATCGCCTTGCAATTTTTCTAAATGATTGCTAGGCGGAGATTTTAAGTCGTTCAAACTCACACTGGCATTTAAGGCATCAAGCTTTATCAAAGCCCTTTTGCAAAGCTCACTCGGCACAAGCTTGCCTTTGCCACTTGTGTAAAATTCTTGAGTTTGTTTGTCCTTAAAACCTTGTATCACCATAAACCTTTCGTGCCATTATATCGTATAAGGTTATATAAATCAAGCTTAAATTATCTTTCACATTCTTTCGCGCCTTTTTTGAGCCAAGCTTTTTTAAACTAAGATCAAATTATTAAAATTCAAAGCCCTAGCTTAAAAATTTAAGCCCTACGCTTGAAATGATAATTAAGCCTAGATAAAAAAGCTTTGATGGCTTTTTGCTTTCCTTGTAAAATAAGATCCCAACCAAAACTCCCCCAGCAGCTCCAATTCCTGTCCATATAGCATAGGCTACCGACATAGAAATGCCTTGCATTGCAAGGGATAAGCAAGCAAAGCTTAGAGCAAACTGAAAAAGCAAGATTAGTATAAAAAATTTCTTTCCTGTGAGGGCAAACTGCTTCATTATTGCAACCCCGGCTATTTCAAACAGCCCTGCTATAAACAAAAATACCCAGCTCATCTTCCACCTCCCTCATCCTTAAAAAACTCATCATCAAGCTCGTGCAAGCCAAGATCCTCTCCAAGATTATGCACTAGTTCTTTATCGCTTAGATCTGCATGATGACGGCTTTGAAATTTAAGCCCTATGATACCTGCCAATAAAAGAAGTATAAAGGCTAGTTTAAGCATAGAAAAGCTTTCATTAAAAACAAGCATCTCAGCTAGGATCACTCCAAGCGTGCCTATGCCAACAAAGACAGAATAAGCTATGCTTACCTCTATATAACGAACTGCTACTAGCATACTAGCAAAGGAAAATCCTATGCCAACTATGGTAAGTATGTATAAGAAGGGAGAATTTGCGTATTTTAACCCACTTACCCAAAAGATCTCCACAATCCCACCTAAGATCACCAAAAACCAAGCAAAATTTGCCTTAGTACTAAAAAGTTTCATTTTTTATCCTTTTTTAATCTTATAAAGTCTTGCAAGTGCTTATTTTAAGCGAATTTTTGCACTTTAATGCCTAAAATCAAAGCCATATTTATGGATCTAAATTCAGCTTTAATTATCTTGCAAAACTAAGTGTTTAAGTATAGCTTGAAAGCTAAAAAGCCTTAAATTTTAAGCTTGTTTAAATGGAGGGGGAGTAGAAGGATAGCTAAGATCCCAAGGATCTTTTACAAAGTATTCATAAGTAAAATTAAACATACTCTTGCACCTTTTAAAATTCAAGAAGTTTAAAGCTTGGCATTTTAGCTTAAAAAGATTAAAGCAATATTAAATAAAGTTTAAAATAAGCTGAATTTTTATGAATTTAGCTTGTTTTTTATGTAAATTTTTGTGTGAGTTTTTGCCTAAGCGCTTTTAGCCTTTAAATTTAGCTTTTTGCATTTTAGCCTTGCTTTTTTTAAAAAAATTGCCTCACACAAATGATCATTTTAGCTATGAAAAGAAAGTGTCCAAGTAAAGTTAAGGCTAAAACAAAAACTCTTTTTGCAAATAAACAAGCACAAAAAACTATTTTCATTAATTAAGCTTTACTATTATAAGGAAAAAATTTCAAGGCAAAAACTATGAACAAGCTTAGCAAAGAAGAAGAGTATATAATCCTACACAAGGGCACAGAGGCACCATTTAGTGGCAAATATAATGATTTTTTCAAAGAAGGACTTTATCTTTGTAAGCGTTGCGATGCAAAGCTTTATAAGAGCGAGGATAAATTTAGATCCCACTGTGGATGGCCTAGCTTTGATGATGAGATTGAGGGTGCTATTTTAAGGCAAAAGGACAAGGACGGTGTAAGAATTGAAATCCTTTGTGCTAGCTGCAAGGGGCATTTAGGGCATGTCTTTGAGGGTGAGGGCTTTACTGCTAAAAATACTAGGCACTGTGTGAATTCCTTGTCCTTGAATTTCAAGGCTAGATAGCTTCTGTGAGCTGTTTAAATTTAAGAAGGCTAGATAGCTTATTTTAAACTGTGAGCTTTTTGAATTTAAAAGGCTTTTGGCTTTTAAATTCAAAGGAATGTTTTGTGAATTTTTAAATTTTTGCTTGTTGTGCTGTAAATTTAAGCTAATGCAGAGTTAAATTCTTTAAATTCAAAAAACAAGGCTTTTTTTAGCTTTTAAGCCAAATGTTTTTAGCCTATTAATTTTTAAATTCTCAAATGAAGTTTTTATGAATTTTTTAACTTCTTGCTTGTGCTAGGCATTTAAGCTTCAATGAAACAAAATTAAATTCTTTGAATTTAAGAAAGCCTTGTGTTTTTAGCTGAGGTTATTTAAACTTAGATGAAGTAGGTTTGAATTCTTTAATTTTAAGAAAATCTTGTATTTTTAACCGTGAATTTATTTAAGCTTGAATAGCGTTAAATTCTTTGAATTTAAGAAAGCCTTGTGTGACTGTGAATTTTTTAAGGTGAAACTATGTTTTTAAATGTTGAATCTTGGCTTTATAGTGTGTTTTTAGCATCCATTACTATGCTTGCTGTGCTTAATCCCTTTGGCAATTTGCCTCAGTTTATGGCTATGACAGAGGAGCTAGGACTTAGCTCAAAGCAAAGGCTTTTTAGAAAGATACTTTATACAGCCTTTGCCATTGTGATCATCTTCTTATACTCAGGTCCTTTCATAATGAAATATGTCTTTAATATAAGCTTAGATGATCTTCGCATAGCAGGAGGGCTAATCCTAGTTTTAATGTCTGCAAAAAATCTGCTCTTTCCTGCTAAAAAGCGAGATGTCTTGCACTATAAGGATTTAAGCGAAAATGAGCTTTTGAAAAAAAGCATAATCCCAATGGCCTTTCCTATGCTTGTAGGACCTGGCACGCTTTCAACCGCTGTTGTGCTTTCTGAGGATAGCACTATTTTTATGACAACAGGGGCTATCTTTCTTGCCTTTGCCTTTATGTTTGTGCTTTTTCACTTTGCTGCTACCATAGAAAAAGTCATAGGCACCTTGATTCTACACATACTCTCACGCATAGCACAGGTCTTTATAATGGCTATTGGGGTTAAGCTGATCATAGTTGGGATTAAGGATATATTTAATCTTTAGTCCGAATTTAAAATATATTTAAGCTTTTTTTAAATGAAGGATAAGTTTTAAAATAAACAAAGTGTTTGAAAGCTAAAAGGGGTTTCTTGCTTTGCAAGGTTAAAATGACAATTTTTTCATACAAAGTGAGGCGAAGCATCTCTAAATCTCTGTCATATTAAGCCAAGCGATCCAGCAGATTGAGTGGCCAAAACAAAAATATTTTTAAATCCTTGTCATATTGAACAAAGCAAACCAGCGATTGCAAGACATAGCCGAAGCAAAAAGATCTCTAAATCCTTGTCATATTGAGCGTAGCGAAATATCTCGTAATTTAAGCAGGATCTGAATTTTCACCTTGACATTTTTGGCTTAAATTTTTGTGAATTTTTGCAAGATACCTTACAAAAGGCTCTTGTTTCACATCTAGCAAATTTTGAAAACATAGCACAAAGTAAAAATACACCAAGAAACAGTGTGATTTTACAACTTAGTTTTAAACTGAGAAAAATAAGTAGCACTATTTGGCAAAGCAGTGGCGGTCGTGTTTATGTCGTAAAGCTCGTCTATGTAGGGCGTTTGTAAGCATTCAGCCCTGCTTGCGTAGCGGAAAATTCGCCCTGCTTTTATCATTAAAATTTTATCAGCAATAAAGCATTGCTCGGGAAAATGCGAGCTTAAAATGATGGTTTTATCCTTAAAATTTGCGATTAAATCAAGCAGTTTGAAGCTATAAGATATGTCTAGCGCACTTACAGGCTCGTCCAAAACGATGATTTCATTGTCGCTAATTAAAGCCCTTGCGATGAGTCCAAGCTGCTTTTCTCCGCCTGAGAGCGAGTAAAAAAGGCGGTTTGCTAAATGTGCTATGCCAAAGCTTTCTAAAATGTAGTAAGCTTGGCTTTTTTGAGTCCTTGTGTAGGCAAAAAGGCTTGATTTTGCGAATTTTCCCATTAAAACCACCTCAAGCAGGGTGAAAGGAAAGATAATGTGTTGATTTTGCGGCACATAGCTAATGATTTGCGCCCGTTTTTTCTCATTTAACGAGCGATTTTCAAGCCCCTTTATCTTGCAAGAGCCTGTGTAGTCTAAATTCCCTAAAATCGTCCGCAAAAGCGTGGATTTGCCAGAGCCGTTTTTGCCAAGCACGCACACAATGCTATTTTTAAGCACTTTAAAGCTGATATTTTCAAGCAAAGCCTTGCCATTTATGCTAACAGAGACATTTTCAAGCTCAATCATAGTGCTTCCTTTTGCTTACAAGCAAGACGGTCGAAAAGATGATGACGCCAAAGACGCTTGTGATGATGCCTATGGGAATCTCGCTCATTGCGGCGTTACGGGCGATGGTGTCGCAAAAAAGTAGGAAAAATGCCCCCAAAAGCACCGAGCCAACAAGCATAAAGCGGTGATTTGCACCGAGTATAAAGCGTGAAATGTGAGGCATCACAAGTCCTATCCAGCCTATCATCCCAGCTAACGCGACACTAGCACTTGCTAAAAGCGTGGCAAAGACTATAAATACGATACGCATTTTGCGAACGCTTATGCCAAGCGAACGGGCGGACTCTTCGTCCAAATTTAAGATGTCAATTTGCCTTGAAAGCAGCACTGAGAGCGTGAAAATGCTAACAAACACCACGCCCACAAAGAGCAGGGGCAGTTCTTTTATGTAGGCTAAGGATCCCATAAGCCAAAAGACTATGTTAGGCAAGGTGTTGTAGGGGTCGGCGAGTATTTTAAGTGCGCTAAGTCCCGCACCAAAGAAGGATGAGCAAATAATGCCCCCTAAAATCAGCATTAAAATCGTTTTGTTTCTATCAAAGGCAAAGGACAAAAAAAGTGCAAAAAGCATAGCCACAAGTCCAAAAATAAAGCAAAAAAGTTCTATGCCAAGTAGGTTAAAGCCAAGCATCATAGCCAAAACCGCCCCAAAACTTGCCCCGCTTAACACGCCTAAAATGCCGGGGCTTACCAAAGGGTTGCCGATAACGCCTTGATACAGCGCCCCGCTGAGACTTAACGCCCCGCCGATGATGATGGCAGCGATGATTCGTGGGATTCGGCTGTGGTGTAAAACAAAACTTTCCTTAGAATTATCAGGATTATATAGTAGCTCAAAAGCCTTGCTAATGCTTAATTTCACAGCTCCAAGGTGCATAGCAACTAGGGCTAATGCTACAAGCAAAAGGGCTATGAAAATTAAAAAATAAATCTTATGCGAGCTTGATTTTAGCATAGTTTGAAGCCTTTATTGTTATTTTTTATCATAGTTTCAAATCCTTTTTTTAGAAAAATATTGCAAAATTTGGTAAAAATTCACGGTTTTTGTGAATTTTTTGGCATTTTGTGGGCTTGAGTTTTGCGACATTTTGTCATTTTGACCGTAGCGAAACAATCACTTAGTTTTTGTTTTGATATGAATTTGTGTTTAAAAACATGGCTTTGCCCCTTAGTGAATTGCTTTGATGTGTTCCACGTCTCGCAACTTGCCTTAAAATTCACAAAAAGACATGAATTTTTTAGTGTATTTGTGAATTTTTCACGAATTCTCGCCCACACTTTGTAATTTTGAGCGTATCAAGTGCGAAGAATCCACAGTTAAAATCAAAGTCTCCCTTCAAGCCCTAGATTCTTCGCTACACTTCCTCGCTCAAATATGACAAAGGTTTTGAGATATTTTTGCTTCGGCTAAGCCTTGAAACCTGCTGGGTCGCTTTGCTTAATATGACAAGTGGGATTTTGAGATTCTTCGTTTCGCTTAGAATGACAAAGTTTGAATTTTTGCCAAAATTCCCTAAAAATTCAGCCAAAATCCTTGAATTTATTTTTAAATTCACAGATTTTTCGGCAATTTTGCGTGAATTTATTTTAAAACTTGCTGAATTTAAAAGTAAATTCAGCAAATTATTTGAATTTCTTTTTAAATTCAAAGCCAAAAACTCGCTCAACTTATTTTCCCTCCAATTTGTCATAATCCTCATCGCTTATGGGGCGTAAAAATTCAGCAAAAAATTCCTTTGCCAAAGTCCTGACCTCGTTTTCGCTTAAAAGTTCAGAGTGAAGTTTGCTAAAAGCCCAGGGAAAGCCCAAAATTCGCATTACCGTTGGCGGTCTGTTTAGCCAATTACTTGGACTACTTGGTGCGTAATAAAACCGTCCGTTTTTAATAGCTTCTAGCCTTTGCCACTGCTCTAATTTGCCTTCTTTTAAGTCCTTGTAAAGTCCTATTTCTCTCACGAAAATCGCCTCAGGATTTAAGGCTATGAGAGTTTCAAAGCTCATTGGCAAAAGATTTACCGAGGTGGTGATTTGCTCGCATTTAATGACATTTTCACCTCCTATCGCTGTGGCTAGATCATCATCTTGCCCCTTTTTAACGCACACACTATGAAGTCCCTCTACCCCAAAGGCAAAGTAAATTCTAGGCTTTTTGGTGATTTTGTCCCTTAAATCATCTAGCAAACTTTGCGTTTTGTTATAAAAGCTTAAAAGCCTATTTGCTCGTTCTTGCACCCCCAAAGCCTCCCCATAAGCCTTAATTGTTGCATCAAGGCTTGAAAAATCATGATCGGCTTGTAAAATTTTAATGCCAAGAGCCTCGTAAGGCTTGCTAAAATCCTTAAATGAGAGCTTATCAAAGATAATGAGCTCAGGCTTTAAGGCAAGCAAGGCTTCGTAATTTATCCTTGTGCGAGCACCAAGCACAGGCAAGCTAGCCACGCCTTGTGGCATAAAGGGTATGTCCTCTGGGTAGGGCTTGTAATTTCGCCCTATCATTCCTTGAGGATAAAGAAGCTCAAGCAAGGCAGTAAGAGAGGATATAGTGGCAAAGACCCTTGTGATTGGCATTTGATCTTGATTTGAATTTATAGCTTGATTTAAAGAGTTTTCATTTACATTTAAATAAGTCAACATTTTGCTTGATGCCATAAAATCATCATTTGAGGCTTGAGTTGTGCTTGAATTTAAAGCTTGTGAATTTGTATGATCTTGAGTTAAAATTTCATTCTCTTGTAAGTTTTCTTCGCTTATATAAGAGAAGACGCTAAATGCGATAAAAAAAGCAAGGATAAAGCTTAAAAGCTTCTTCATAAATCTTCCTTTCATTAGCAGTTCTTTCATAAGGCCTATTTTATACAAAGTCTTTATAGGACAAGGTCTTTGTCAAATTTTATTAAAATGGATAAGAAAAAATTCTATTAAGTTTAATTGAGCCTTAAAATTTATAAAAGAAAATCCTATTAAAGCATAATGAGCCTAAATTTATAGGCGTTTGATGCCTTTAGCTGATTTAAAATATCTTAAGTTTAATTCTTAAAAGCCATAATCAAAGCCCACAAAATACCTACGTCCTTGCAAATGATCACTCATTCTTGAACCGTCATTTATGTAATTATCCCTATTTGTTAGATTAAGCACTCCCCCATTTAGCACAAACTTCTTTGCAAGCTCGTAATTAATTCTTAAATCAAGGCTAAAAAAATTATTATTTCTAGTATAGCCCTCATACTGACTAAAAACTGTATTTGAGGCACTGTTATAATACCTAGCACTTTCTAGGACACCACTTATAACGATTTGACACTGTTTAAGAGGCTTTAAACTTAGCCTTGCATTAAAGATATGATTTGGGTAGTTTGTGATCTTAGATCCGCTAAGATTATCCTTGCCAAGCCCCTTTGCTCTTTTTTGGCCGTAGCTATAATTTGTGCTTATAGAGATCTTATCTTCAAAAAAGCTCTGACTTAATGAAAGCTCTGTGCCATACATATACCCCGTATTAGCATTTATATTTTGATAGCACCCACTGCTATAAGAACACCCTGATGGCAGATCTTGTTGAATGATCATATCTATGAGCTTGCTATAAAATAAAGATGCTAAAATTTTAGCTCTCTCAAATGAAAGTTCATAGCCTAGCTCGTAATTTATAGAACTTTCATTAAATAAATTTGCATTACTAACCCCTCTTCCCAAAGATGAAGGAAAACGGGCTGCAAAGCTTGGCGGAGCATTTTTTTTGCCTACATAAAGATGAATGACCTGTCCTTCAAAAAGATCAAAATACAAGGCTGCTTGATAAGAAAAAAAGCCAGGTGTATCTTGTCTTTGTGTTAGGGTATCTGATCTTGTTTTTACAAAAAGCTCAAGCATATGAGCCTTATCATAGCTTGTTGTTAGTAAAATGCGAAATGGAGAAAAACTTTGAGTATATTGCATAAAAGCACCTGTTTGTAGCTCTTTAATAAGGCTTTCCTTGCTGTAATTTTCCTTGTGTTCATCTTGTTTTAGCTTTACACCCATCATAAAAGACTTAGTTAAGCTTAGATCATAATTTAAATTCAAGCTAGCTCCCATAGTGCTATCATCGTAGTTTGAGTTAAAGCTTGGTGCATTTATGATATTAAAATACCTATCATAAAAAGCCCTTGTATCCAAGGATAAATTCTCATTAAAATATGAAGTACCAAGCAAATAAACCGTTCTTTTATCCCATCTAGGCCAATTCCAACTCCCCCCAGCACCTCCTTTTTCCTTTGTTTGATAGATATAATTTATGGAGTAATCATGATCCTCATTTGGAGTAAACCCTGCTTTAAGCTTAATTATATAAGCATTTTGATGGGCATTTGTTTGATTATCAGATGTTCTTTCTTTGTAATTTGTGGATAAAGGAAAGGTGCTTCTTTTGTTGTAGCTTTGATCAATTTGAAGATAAAACTTAGCCTGCCTTGTGCCTATACTCATACCCCCTTTAAGCTCATTTGGATTTAAATACCTTGCATTTATGTTAAATTCAAGCTCTTTTGAAGGCTTATAAGAGCTCATATTAACAGCACTCATAAGGCTATAAAGAGGAGAAACAAAGCCCTTTTGAATTTCTAGTCCCCAAATCCCAACTGTGCTATACTCACCAAGCACAGACCGCCTTCCTTCAATCTCCATCATAGGAATGCCGTCTAAATAATAACTCACCTGAGATCTACCAAAGCCTCTAATTTGAATCAAGGCCTCGTTTCTATTTCCCGTGGCTTCTAAAAATGAAACTCCGGGCACTTCTTTTATGGCCTGGGCTATATTATCAGCATTTGTGTTTTTAATATCATTTATGTAAAAGCTTAGATTTGATCTATTCATTTGTGTGCTTAACTCAACTGCTTCTAGCTTTACAGAGTTAAGCTCTTGCGCTAAACTTACACTTAAAAGCGTAAAGATTAATATAAAAGGCTTCATCTTTATCCAGCCTAGATTAAATTTTATTAAAAATCAAGCTTAAAGCGGATGTATTAAAAACGAAATATTAGCACAGTTTTTGTAATTTTGTAATTAAATTATATAAATTTTAACTCTATTTTAAAAAACCATTGATTTTAAACAAAATACCATATTTGTTATTTTTGTCATTGCAAGCGTATGCTAAAAATCCACGAATTTATGGAAAAATGCCTTGAATTTATGGCTTCTTTGTCCATAAGCTAAGAGTGATAAATCAATACTTTTTTGAAAAATAGCCTAAATTTTTTACCTTGCAAATTCAAGCTGTTTTTACAAGTTTAAAAAACTAAAAGCGATAAAGCTAGCTATTAATATCAAGGCTTTTAACAAAGACTTTTTAAAACCCCTCAATAAAAAGCCTTAATTTTAAATAAGCTTTAGAAGGCTAAATTTAAATAAATTTAACATTTTTAGCTATCATTAGCCAAAAAATTAAGGCTTTGAATGAATTTACCAAATTTCTTAGCATCCTTAAGGATAGTGCTTGCCCCCTTGCTCTTTTTTCTTTTAAGTGCTGAATTTAATGGCATTCATCAAAGCTGGGTGGATTATTTTGCTGCCCTTGTGTTTGGATTAGCTGCTTTGAGTGATTTTTTCGATGGCTTTATAGCAAGGGCTTGGGGGCAAAAGACCAAACTTGGTGCCATCTTGGATCCTTTGGCTGATAAGATGCTTATCCTAGCAGCCTTTTTGGGACTTTTAGTAAGAGCTGATCTTAGTCTTTTAATAGCCTGGGCTATTTATATAATTTTAGTGCGTGAGTTTTTCATCACGGGATTTAGGGTGATCATGTTAGCTGAGAACATAGATCTAAGTGCTTCCTTTGCAGCTAAGCTTAAAACAGCCTTTCAGATAGTAGCTGTGATCTTTTTGATTATGCGTTGGGATTTTGGATTTTATGTGGATAAGCTTTTACTTTTAATAGCCCTTGTTTTGACCATCTACTCAGGGCTTGAATATGTCTTTGTTTATCTTAAACGGTTAAAGGAGAGAAATTGAAATCTTTGATCTTTTTATTTATCATACTAGCCCTTGGGGTGTATTTTTATAGTTTTAGCTTTTTTGTAACCTTGCTTGTCATCTCTTTTCTTATTTTTTTTCACGAACTTGGACATTTTTTAGCAGCTAAGTCCTTGAAGATCAAGGTTGAGGTGTTTAGCATAGGCTTTGGACAAGCTATAATGCAAAAAGAAATAGCAGGCACAAAATACTGCCTCTCAGCCTTGCCACTTGGAGGCTATGTGAGATTAAAGGGACAAGATGATCTAGATCCTAGCAAGGAGGTCTTAGAAGAGGATAGTTACAGCGTTTTAAGTCCCTTGCAAAAAATTTACATACTCTTTGCAGGTCCTTTTTTTAATATCTTTTTGGCATTTTTACTTTATATTTGCATAGGCTTTTTAGGAGAAAACAAATTGGCAGCTCAAATTGGCACAGTGCAAGAAAACTCAGCCGCAGCAAGAGCGAATTTACAAAGTGGGGATCTTATTTTGGCTATCAATGGGGTTAAAATTCAAAGCTTTGATGAGATCTCAAAGCTTGTTGGCTTAGAGCCTTTGCTTTTAACTGTGAAAAGAAACAACGAGCTTTTAAATATAAATCTAACCCCCACTATTGGCAAGGGCTATAATGACTTTATGCAAGAAATTCAAAAGCCTTTAATTGGCATCAGTGCAAGTGGGGAGCTTGTTACTGTTTATCATAGAGGCTTTGAGGCTTTAAGCTATGCTTATGAGCAAAGTGTCAATGCTTCTATGCTGATCTTTAAGGGGCTTGTTAAGCTTGTGGTGGGTGAGCTTGATCCTAAGAATTTAGGAGGGGTGATTACTATGGTGGATTTTACCAGCAAGGCTTCTCAAAGTGGGCTTGTGGTGCTATTTTTAATCACTGCTTTGATCTCTATAAATTTAGGCATAGTAAATCTTTTGCCCATTCCTGTTTTAGACGGAGGGCATATAGTTTTTAATCTTTATGAGCTAATTTTTAAACAAAGGGTGCCTCCTAGGATCTTTGAATATCTAAGCTATGGAGGAATGGCCTTACTTTTAAGCATAATGCTCTTTGCTACCTATAATGACATAATGCGTTTGGGGAATTTCTAGGCTTCATTTGCATAAGTAGCTTTTTAGCTAAGAAGTTACAAAAGAATTAACCGGCTTCTTGCCTTAACTGCTCTTTTTTTTACTCTGTAAAAGAATAAAAAAAATAGAATCTTAATTTACAAGGCTTTTTTGTAGATTAAAGCGTTGAATTTGGTGTATCTTAGGCTATGCCAACTGCCTTACAACTCTTTGACTGCAAAGCAAAATCACTGCTAAGTTCAGCCTTAAATTGTTCTAATATCAAGCAAAGTGTTTGCTAAAAAAGCCTTAAATTTTTCTCATATTAAGCGTTGCTGCCCAGCATTTTAGCCAAAACAAAAAACCTAAAAACGAGCTTTGTTTAGAATAAAAGTTTGTTTGTTTTACAAACTAAGAGAGACAAGTTTGAATACCAAGCAAGCTATCTAAACGAAACTTCTCCTACAAAGCCTAGCTGTTTTAGAAAACTAAACTTCTTTTGCAAAGCCTATTTTCTCACACAAACGAAGTGTCCTCTATAAAGCCTAGTTTCTTTATAAAAAGAGATTTTTCAGCTTGTCTTTGTTTTTCAAAGCAATCAAATTTGACAAGTTTATATAATAAAAAGCAATGTTTTTTTAAAAATCTAGTTTAAAATGACAAGTTTATGCAAAAAATCAAGATTTTTAAATCTTAAATTTGAAACTTGCTTAGATTTCGCTAAGCTTCCTAGCTATGTTCTCTTTCATCCGCATTATATTTCAAAAGTGCGATGAAGCGGTAGAAAATATGCACAAATTTTGAGTAAGGAATCATCACAAAAAATGCCAAAACAGTGCTTAAATGAAAATAAAGCGTATAAGCAAGCAAAGAACTATCCTTAAAAACCATAAGCACAAGCCCGCTAAAAGAGCTTAAAAAAAGCATTATAATAAGGGCATAATCCATAGCCACGCTGTCTTTATCCACAAGTTCTTTATCAGCTATCATTTTAAGCCACAAAAGCCCAGCACTTCCAAGACAGAGCATAAGCCCACCCACAAAGCCAAAGATTTTGGGGCTTTGAGTGAAATCATAAGGTGCGTGAATGTCTAAGATGTGCGAGTAAAATGCCCCCAAATTCGTAGCTATAAAGCAAAACAAAAAGCCATAAGCCGTTAGGTGATGAAAAAAGCGGCGAGTGTTGCTTCTAGCGATATTAGGATAGGTGCAACCCTCAGCATTATGCCCCCCAAGATAGCGAAGGCTTAAGGTGTCCTTCACGCTTTGCCAAAAGACAGCAAAATTCACGCCTTTTAAAGAAATAGCCCGTCCAAATCTCACAAAGCCAACGCATAAGGCAAAAAAGCTAAGAGCGCCCACCACCACAAAGATAGAGACCATATAATTATAAGGGATAATCCTATAAAAATCCCCCCTAGCCTCAGCAGCATAAGCACCGTCAATCCCACTTGCCACAAAAAAGCCCAAGAACAAAGCCACAAGCAAGATAGCACTTGTAAAAAGAGCATTTTTCTCAAAAGCCTTGCTTAAAGGGCTTAAAAAGGCGTATTTTTGATAGCTTTTTTGACGAATGTTTGCAAATTGCTGAGGTATTGAGACATTAAATTCGTGCGGAGGTGCATACTGACAGTCATAAAAGCACTCCCCACACTGATGACAAAGATTTGATAGATAATCCAAATCACTTATATGAAATTCACGCTTTTTTTCCATAGCAGGAAAGACAGCACAAAGCCCCTCACAGTAGCGACAGGAATTGCAAATTATGCAAGACTGTAAGGCGTTTGTGTATTCTTCTTTGAATTTAATCTTTTCGCCTTTTTCTAAGAGCTTTTCAAAGGCACCTTGTCCTATACTTTTATTAAAAACTTGCATTCTAACTCCTTTAAGCACTTGTTTCTTTAAGCAAGCATTTTACAGCAGCCCTGCCAGCCAATCTTCCAAACACGCTTCCTATACTCATACCAAAGCCAGCCACATAGCCTTGAGTTAGTATATTTCCAGCCATTATCTCACCTGCTGCGAAGAGATTTTCAAATTTTTCCTCGTCATCCTTGAAAATTCTAGCCTCCTTATCAACCTTAACGCCCATATAAGTAAAGGTAACGCCCGGTCTTAAAGGATAGCAGTAAAAGGGCGGTGTATCAAGCCTTAAAGCCCAGTGTGTCTTTTCTACCTCCAAGCCCTTGGTGTGGCAATCATCTTGCACTGTGTGATTAAAGTT
Source organism: Campylobacter troglodytis (assembly GCF_006864425.1). Lineage (GTDB taxonomy): Bacteria > Campylobacterota > Campylobacteria > Campylobacterales > Campylobacteraceae > Campylobacter_D > Campylobacter_D troglodytis. Next base: position 51,470 of record NZ_QHLI01000013.1, read on the forward strand.
TCCATCAACTACCTTGTCATTATACTCAGCTACGGTTTTTTCCAAAGCACTTGCGTCAAGTCCTATCTTTTGGGCTAGCTCACTTAAAGAATTTGCAACGATGGGAGGAAAAAGAGAGGGCATATAGGCACTTTGCACCTTGGCATCTGTGATGGAGTAGGCAATTTGCTCATCTTGTTGGGCTACAAGGCGTCCCCAAATGGCATATCTCTTTGGCCAAAAATCCTCTCCCTCATCGTAAAATCTTTGAGCCTTGTTATTTACCACTATGCCAAGGGAGACGCAATCCACGCGAGAGGCTATGCCTCCGTCATATTTTGGAGTCCTTGCGTCAATTGCCACCATATGACCTTGGGTTGCATCGCCTATGATCTTTGCACCTATGTTTTGAAGGGCTTTTAGCATCTTGCCTTGATTAAATTTAGTACCTCTTACTATGAAATTTCTTGCCTTCTTGCCCCAGGCCTCTTCAAGCCATTCTAAATTTGACTCAAAGCCCCCACTTGCAATGATACAGGCTTTTGCCTTGAATTTATACTCTGTGTTTGTAGCCTTATCAAGAACGGCGATTTCTTTTAAAACCCCATTTTCAGCCCTTAAATTCAAGGCTTCAAATTCATAAAAAATCTCAACCCCAAGCCTCTTAGCTGCAGCAAAATAAGCATTCACAAGGCTCTTGCCACCACCTAAAAAAAAGGCATTTGTGCGTCCTAGATGAAGTGTGCCTCTCATTGAGGGCTGAAAGCGGACCCCGTATTTCTTAGCCCACTCGACAATTTGAGGGGTTTTGGAGATGACAAAACGGGCATATTCTTCATTTGTCTGTCCCTTGGTAACCTTAAATACATCTTCAAAGAACTCATCCTCGCTGTAGCTTTGAGTAAGCACATCTGTTGGAGCATCGTGCATAGAGCGGAGATTTCTGGTGTGTTGGGAGTTGCCCCCTCGCCACTTTTGAGGGGAGCTTTCAAGAAGGGCGATTTTGAGGGGCTTGGTAGCAAAGGATCTTAATTTGTCTTTTGAGAGTTTTAGATCTTCATTTGAGTTTTCATTTAAGCTTCCCTCTTTTAAGAGCTTAACTAACTTTGCCTCATTTCCACAGTCCAAAGCTGTCTCAACGGCACTAAGAGCAGAACAAAGGGCTGCATTTCCCCCACCTATGACAACTATGTCAAATTCTAATTCTTTCACCTCTACGCTCCCTCAAATTTAAGTAATCAAAGTAACATTTTACAATATAAGGTCTTAGGATCGAGAAAAATTCAGCTCTTTTTTTAAAGCTGTGTGAATTTTTGTAACAAAAAAGTTATTATTTAAGCTCTACAAAGGTTGGCACAGAGCGAAGTCCTAATTTAGCATATTTTTCGCTTAAAGCAACTGCCTCATCGTAAGCCTTTTTGTCTGCTTGTGGAATTTTGGTGTTTTTATCATAATACTTTTTTAAGATAGCAAGTTTTTGCTCATCGGTTTTGGCATTTTTTATTTCTGTGTTAATCTGAGCGATTTTATTAAAAGAAGGCTCACCAAAGATCCCAACAAGGACAAAATTTACTTGATACTGTTTAAGCTCCTCATTTATCCTTGCTAAATGTGCTTGACAGTGAGGACACATAGGATCTGAAAATACATAAATTTTTGGCTTATTGGCATCTCCTAGGGATATTAGCTGCTTTTCGTTTTTAAGTGAGTTTTGAGCCCTTTTTTTAAAGTCTGCCATTAGGCTTTCAAATTTCTTAAACTCATATTCTTCTCTTAATGAACTTTTGTTTTTGACATCAATTATGTCAGGAAAGATAAAGCCATCCTTGATAAAAATAAGCTCACTGCTTTCTTGCCCCTCATTCTTAATGACAAGCTCAACGCTTTCAAAGCCATTTTCTAGCCTTTGTCTTTTTCCTACCAAAAGCTTTGCCTTTGGAAACTGAGTTTTAATTAAAGGCTCATAAAATGAGCTGATTTCTTTATCGCTTAAAGCAAAGCACTGTCCTAAAAACACAAGCACAAAGATAAATTTTTTCATACTGGATCCTTTTTGCCGAAATTATAAGATCCTTTTTTAAACTGTTGTTAAGCCCTTAAATGCTTAAAATTCAATGCAGGCCTTTAACTTCAAGCCTTAAATTCAACTTTTTCAAGCTTAGCTCAAATTTTTTCCAACCTTTTTCCCACTTTTCCCCATTTTTTCAAAAAAAAAAAAAAAAGATTTTGTGTTATAATTTTAGCTTTTAAGTAGCAAGGTTTTGAATTTCAATTAAATTCAAAGCAAAGTTAAACGAGCATTTGAATTTAAACCAACAAAGCACAAGCGAAGTATCTAGTAATTTAAAAGAGATTTTTCGCTACGGTCAAAATGACAAGTATAGAGCTTTTTTGTTTCGGCTGTGCCTTGCAATCTACTGGGTCGCTATGTTTAAAATGACAAGTTACAGTTACAATGACAAGCCAAACTCAAAAATAAGCTTAGCTTGAATTTAAAGCAAAATTTGCTTGAATTCAAGCCAAATTTAAAATAAAAAACTAAAAAACTAAAAAACTAAAAAAGGACACAAATGAATGCAAAAGAAAGGATTAAAAACTCCCTAGCCTATAAACTAGGATCTCAAATGCTAAGCTTTAATCAAAGCAAGTTTAAGCC
>NZ_QHLI01000014.1 GCF_006864425.1 Campylobacter troglodytis
CTAAATTTAGGGGCATAAAAAAAGAAAATTTTGTGTTTCATTTAAAAAAAACAAAATTAAGACGAAAAATTTAGGACAAAATTCTCATCAAAATTTGCTGAAATTGATAAGAGAAAATCCTATTAGAGTATCTTGAGCCAAAATTTATCTTTTATGAGTTTTTTTAAACTCTGTAAATAAAAGACATAAATGCTGTTAAATTTAAACAAAGGCTTTGAATTTTTATAAAATTCATAAGCTCCTTTGAATTTTATAAAAAGTTAGCAAATTTTTTCAAGGAACTAGCGTGAATTTAGAAACCATTTATAAAGAAAATAAGGCACTGTTGCAGGGGCATTTTTTATTAAGCTCAGGCAAGCATTCAAATTTTTATCTTCAAAGCGCTAGGGTGCTTGAAAGTCCTCTTGTAGCACAAAGACTTTGCAAGGAATTAGCACTCATCATTGAAAGAACAGCCCTTGATTTTGATGCCATTTGCTCGCCTGCTCTTGGTGGCATACTTGCAGGCTATGAGCTTGCCCGTGCTTGCGAGAAAAGATTTATCTTTACAGAAAGAGTGAATTCGCTTATGAGTCTTCGCAGAGGCTTTGAGGTGAAAAAGGGCGAGAAATTCATCATTTGCGAGGATATAATCACCACAGGAGGCTCAGCGCTTGAAAGTGCTCTTGTCTTAGAGCAGCTTGGAGGCGTTATAGTTGGCTTTGCAGCCTTGGCAAACCGTGGCTTTTGTGGGGTTAGTAATTTAAAAACAAGCCCAAAGCCAAATGCTAAGTTGCCAAGCGATCTGCCACTTTTTGCCCTTGGAAATTTCGACTTTGAAATTTATGAGCCTAGCAACTGTCCTTTGTGTAAGCAAGGATCAGTTGCCATAAAGCCAGGAAGTAGAGGAAATTAGCCTAGCATTTACAAGCCTTGAAATTTATTAGATAAGGCGATATTATTTCTTGTGTGTAAAGACATAAGCTTGTCATCTTGCTATAAAAGCTTATTTTGCAGTAGAAACTCTGTTTTATCAAAGAAGCTTTTTGTCAAAATAGCTAAGCTTTGCAGAAAAAACTTCGTTTTCTAACGCAACTAGGCTTTGTCCGAGAAAATTCATTTGATAAAAACACTTCATTTTATAAAGAAGCTAGGCTTTATCTAAGAAATTTCGTTTGACAAAGAAACTTCGTTTCATAAAGGAGTTAAGCTTTGTAGGAAAAACTTTGTTTTGAGATACTTAGTGCAAAAAAATTCAACGCTTTAAGGTTCTAAAAATAAGCAAGAGTAAGAAAAAATTATCATCAAAAAATTCTTTGTCTTAGTCAGCGAGTTAAGTTTTTTTGTCAAATTAAACAAGCTTAGTGGCAAATTTAAGCCAATAAACCGTCCTAAAATAAACAAATTTTGTATGATTTATCCTTATTTTAGCAAGAAATAAGAAAAATTAAAGTAAAATTTAATGGAAATTACATGGAAGACAAAACTGAAAATAAACCAAAACAAAGGGCAAGATTAGCCTCTCGTTTTGAAAGAGCAAAGGCTTTTTTGATTGATCTTTTCTTGATTTATGTGCCTATTTTATACCTTTGGTATTTTATACTTGGTTCAAAAGAAGCCTTTTTGGCTAATCAGATTGCGATCTTTATTTGCTGTGCTTTTTTTGGTCTAACTCAAGGGCTTTTTTTAAGCATAAAGGCTCAAAGTCCGGGTCTTAGAGCTTACGAGCTTTATTTAATTGAAAGAAAGACAGGCAAAAAGGCAAATTTTTTTAGGATAATGCTAAGATATATAGTATTTTTGTTAGGCTCGTCCTTGCTTTTTGGGCTTTTGATGAGCTTTTTGAGAAAAGACGGTTTGACCTTGCACGATCTACTTAGTCAAACCTGCATAGTTAGAAAGGTTTAGTATGCAAAAAAAAAGAATTTATAATCCAAACTCAGAAGAAACTTTAAGCCAAAGACAGGTCTTCAATGGAAATCCCCACGGCATCTTAAATTTCACCAAGGCTAAGTATGTCTGGGCCTTAAAGCTTTGGGACATAATGGAAGCAAACACTTGGTTTCCAAAGGAGGTTGATACCACCAGAGATGCCCTAGATTACCGCACGAATTTAACCAAGGCTGAAAAAAGAATGTACGATTTGGTTTGGTCTCAGCTTATCTCAATGGATAGCTTTCAAACAAATAACCTAGCAGACAACATAAACCCCTACATAACAGCACCTGAGATTAACGCTGTCTTAACCCGTCAAGCCTACGAGGAGGCAAATCATTCAAAGTCCTATGCTGTGATGGTTGAGGCCATTTGTGAAAATACCGATCTTATCTATGAGATGGAAAAACACGATTCTACCTTGCGTGAAAAAAATGACTTCATTTCAAGCATTTATGAGGATTTGGCTGGGGATGTGGATGATAACAAGCTCTTACTTGCTATGGTGGCAAATCAGATCTTAGAAGGCATTTATTTTTACAGCGGCTTTACTGCTATTTATGCCCTTGCAAGGGCTGGCAAGATGCTAGGTTCTGCTCAAATGATAAGATTTATCCAAAGAGATGAGATAACTCATCTACTTTTGTTTCAAAATATGATAAACTCCACACGCAAGGAAAGGCCTGATCTTTTCAACGAAGAAAACATAGATAAAATTTATGATATGTTTAAAAAGGCTGGTGAGCTTGAGATTAAATGGGGCAAGTATATCACTCAAAATCAGATCATGGGTTTTACAGATGAGATTATAGAAGAATACATCCACTATCTCATAGATCAAAGGCTAGTTGCCATTAATCTTTCTAGAATTTACAATGCAAAGCATCCCATAAAATGGGTCGATGATTTTGCTAAATTCAACGATCAAAAGAGTAATTTCTTTGAGGGCAAGGTTACAAACTACTCAAAAGGGAGCATTAGCTTTGATGATTTTTAAAGATTTTTTAAGTTTTTTTCTTAAAAGAAAAATACTGTCTTTTGTGAATTTTTCTTTGCTTAGAATTTCAAGCAAGTCCTTGCAAAGACGCTTATATAAAATGAGCTTTTTGTTTCTCTTATCTTGCATTCTTGCAAGTTTAAAAAAGAATCTACAAGCCACACTAATTCAAAACAAGGCTTTCTTTTTAAGGGCTGAATTTTTTCTTAAATTCACGGCAAACTTTCTAGCCTTAAAGGCAAGAATTATGCCTCTTTTACCTTGTAAGCTAAGAAATTCAAAAACCCTTGCCAGTAAAACTTTTTTCAAAAAGCATTATTTTTTTAAAGCTATTAAAAATTCAAGCTTTGCAGATCTTAAGCCAAAAAATTCACAAGATCTAAGCATTAAATTTAAAAATTCAAAGTTTCCAAGAATTAAATTTCAAAATTCACAAAAACTAAGCTTAAATTCATCCAAATTGGGAGTAAATAAATGAAACAAAATCTAAGCCTACTTTGCGATCTTTACGAGTTTACTATGAGTTATGGCTACTTAAAAAATGGCTGGAAGGATAAGATTTGCTATTTTGAGGTCTTTTTTCGCGAGGTACCTGATAAGGGAGGCTTTGTGATAGCGGCTGGCTTGGAGCAAATCATTGACTTTGTTGAGAATTTGCATTTTGATGAGAGCGATCTTGAATTTTTGCGCTCAAAAAAGCTTTTTGATGAGGAGTTTTTGAGCTATTTGAAAAATTTTCATTTTGATGGGGATATTTTTGCTGTCAAAGAAGGAGAGATAGTCTTTGCAAATGAGCCTATGTTGGTGGTTAGAGCAAGTGCTCCTCAAGCTCAATTACTTGAAACCTTTATCCTACTTACCCTAAATCATCAAAGCCTCATAGCCACAAAGGCTTCTCGCATAGTTAGGGCTGCAAATTCTAGATCCGTGCTTGAATTTGGCTCAAGAAGAGCCCAGGGCATAGACGCAGCACTTAACGGAGCAAGGGCAGCCTTCATAGGCTCATCTTCTAGCTCAGCTTGCGCCTTGGTTGAAAAGCTTTTTGGCATAAATTCAGTAGGCACCATGGCTCATTCTTGGGTTCAGATCTTTGATGACGAGCTAGAAGCCTTTGTTAGATACTGTGAGCTTTATCCGCACAATACTATCTTGCTTGTAGATACCTATGATGCTAAAAGAGGCATTAAAAATGCCATAAAGGCTTTCAAGCAGGTGCTTGTTCCAAGGGGGATTTATGACTTTGGCATTAGAATTGATTCAGGCGATCTAGCCAAGCTTTCTAAATTTGCTAGAAAGGAACTTGACAAAGAGGGGCTTTTTAACTGCAAGATCATAGCCAGTGGGGGACTTGATGAGTTTGAAATTTCAAGGCTTTTGAAAAGTGGGGCAAAGATTGACATCTTTGGAGTGGGAGAAAGGCTTATTACGGCTAAAAGCTCACCTGTTTTAGGCTGTGTTTATAAGCTTGTGGCTGTAGAAGATGGCAAACTTTTAATCCCTAAGATCAAAATAAGCGACACCATCAATAAGATCTCAAATCCTCACTACAAAAGACTTTACCGCTTTTTTGATGGCAAAAAGGCTGTGTATGACAAGCTTTGCTTGTTTGATGAGGTAGTAAGTGATGATAAATTCACAGTTAAAGAGCTCTTAGTTCCCATCTTTGAAAAAGGAAGGCTGGTTTATAAGCTGCCAAGCTTGCAAGAGAGTAAAGATTACGCCCAGGCCCAACTTGATCTCTTTGATGAGAAGCTTAAAAGCATAAAAAGACCAAGTTCTTACAAGCTTTATTTATCCCCAAAACTTCAAAAACTCAAAAGAACCCTTCTTAAAAAGGCTAAACAGTGAATTTTTTAGATCAAATAGAACAAAGAAAGTGTAAAAATATGGCAGAGGAGATCTCAGCCAAATTCCCCATCAATGAGAGCTTATTTAAGGCATTTTGCTCTATTCCCAGAGAGCTTTTTTCTCCTTTAAAAGCACATGCTTATGATCTTAATGCCTTGCCTATGGCTTATCAGTGGCTTAGCTCTCCTTTAACTGTGGCTAAGATGACTATGGCACTTGACTTTGAATTGGCTGATAATGTCTTAGAAATAGGCTGTGGCAGTGGGTATCAAGCTGCCATTTTAAGCAAGGTAATTAGGCGGGTTTTTACCATAGAACGCATAGAAAAACTAGCAAATAGTGCCAAAAAAGCCTTTAAAGACTTAGAATTAAACAATATCTTCGTCCTTCACGCAGACGGACAGCTTGGCTGGGCTAGATATGCTCCCTATGATAGGATCTTATTTTCAGCCTATGCTAAGACCGTTCCTGAGGGCTTATTTGATCAGCTAAGTGAAAATGGCATCCTAGTAGCTCCTATGCTAGAAAATAACAAACAGTATATAACCAAATTTATGAAAACCCCAAAAGGCATTCGCAAAGAAGTGCTTGATGAGTGCGTCTTTGTGCCCATACTTGATGGAAAGGAGTAGCTTTAATTCACTGTGAATTTATTAAGAATTTACGGTGTAAGTGATTTTAAATTTGCATGAATTTATTAAATTCACAAGGCAAGTTTCACAAAAATTCTCACTTCAACTTGCATTTTAAAAACTCAACAAACCTAAATTTAAAAGCCTAAAAATCACAAAGCGTTTTAAAAAAACTTAAATTCAAAAATGTAAATTCACACAAACATTTTGTGTTTTCAAAAAAATTTACATTTAAAAATTTAAATTCACACAATAACTTTTCAAACAACCCTAAATTCAAAAGCCTAAAATTCACAAGGCAAGTTTCACAAAAATTCTCACTTCAACTTGCATTTTAAAAACTCAACAAACCTAAATTCAAAAGCTTAAAATTCACAAAGCGTTTTAAAAAAAGCTTAAATTCAAAACTTTAAATTCACACAAACATTTTGTGTTTTCAAAAAATTCACATTCAAAAACTTAAATTCAAAAATGTAAATTCACACAAGCATTTTGTGTTTTCAAACAAATTTACATTTAAAAGCTTAACTTCACAAGGCAAATTCAAACTTAACTTTGGAACAATTCTTGCTTATATCCATCAAACAATATTTTATAAAGGATTTAACATGATGAGATCTCTTTGGTCTGGCGTGTCCGGACTCAGAATGCACCAAATCGGTATGGATGTCGAGGGTAACAACATAGCCAATGTTAATACCTCAGGCTTTAAATACTCTCGCGTAAACTACGCCTCTATGTTTTCTCAAACTATGGCTATTGCCACCCAGCCTACCACCACAGGACTTGGCGGACAAAACCCTATGCAAATAGGACTGGGCGTGAATGCTAACTCCACAATGCGAGTTCACTCTCAAGGCAATGTCTCAAGGACAGACAGAAATTACGACATAGCCATTAGTGGAAATGGCTTTTTTCTAGTAAGCCCTGATGGAGGAAACACCCAGTATCTCACAAGAGACGGAGCCTTTAATCTTGACGCAGCTGGAAATTTCGTCAATAACTCAGGCTATGTGGTGCAAGGCTGGTTAAGAGATGCGGTTACTGGCATCATTGATACAGCCTTACCTGCTGGGAATTTAAGCTGGGATCCTGCTATGAGCTTACCAGCAAATCCAAGCTCAGAGATCTCACTCACAGCCACCCTAAATAGCGGAAGAAGAATCTCCCAAGAAACAAGTCGCTTTATCTACACCCTTGACTCAGTGCACGGTTACAGAGTAGATACAGGTCAGCCAAACGATGAAAACGACCAAGGAAACACCGAGTTTTACACCAACTCAAACAATGCCCTTGATGTAACAGAAAAGGGTATTGACTTTGCTGCTGTTTATAATACCAGTAGCTATGAGAGCTTAAACTTAAGAGAAAATCAAGGCTTTTGGGTAAGCTTCAAAGACACTGAATTTGTAACCAACACAGGAGGACACGCCGTTTATGATCCTAACAACATAATCGAACAAGGTGCAGCAGGAGCTGGAAACGGGGTTGTCTTTTGGGGGGATGCCAATCAAACAGTTAGACTTGACATCACCCTAAACGGAGTAGCCATACAAAATGATAACATAAGAAGCCTTGATGCAGCCATCACCTACATCAATGAATTCACCACAGCTAACGGCACAAGGGCTGGCACAGGGGTTAGGGCTCAAAGAAAGATAGATGGATCGGGAATTGAGTTTGTAAATACAAACGCAAACGGAGAGGTTGATAATATGAAAAATATCAACTTGTTAGTGCAACCTGCAAACACAGCAGGTGAAAGCTGGCAAATTTCAGCTGTGCCACAGCAAGGTAATAGAACCTACACCCAATCAAGAGTAGCAGCACCTGATACCTGGCTAATAGCAGATCCACCGGCCGGCCAAGGAAATCAAGGTGCTAATCAGATCCAAGTAATCACAGCTCACAAATACACCTACACCTCAAGCACGGTAGATATAAGACCCATTATAAATCCAGACGGAGGTCCTCTTTTTAATGGAAACTTTGACGCAGGCTCAAATACCTTCACAGATCCAGCCTCACAGTACTATGTAGAGGTGCTAAATGGGGATCTGCTTACTACCACAGGAACCCTAGCAAGAAGATTTCACTCCACTGAGGATCTAAGAGAGCTTATACAAAGGGATGCTAGGTATGGGGTTGATTACAATGGAGACGGACGCTTTCGTATAGGAGATGATCTAAATGAAAAGGCTACCTTAACAGTAGATAGCACAGGACGGTATGTATGGACTAATGTAAATGAGCAAAGCAATCTTAACACAGTTCGAGATGCCATCATAAACGCAAACCCAGGTGGAGGTGCAGGACAAATCTTTACAGGCATTTATAATCCTGGTAATCAAGCTACCAATCTTGATGGCATACAAGCAAGGGATATGGCTTATCAGATCACTACCTACAAAGATGATGCAGGACTTGTAAACTCTAACAATGCCCTAGCCCAACTCTTTCGTGCCTGGCAAGGCACCCTAGCCGCTGGAACTCAGACAAAAAGCTCATCTAGGATAGCTTTAAGTTCTTTTTCAACCTCCTTGCAAATGTATGACTCCCTTGGCACAAAGCATCTTTTAAGGGTGCAATGGACCAAGCATAATACCACAGTGGATGGGGGTAATGAATGGCAAATGATACTTCGCCTTGATGAGCCCGCAACCTTCAATGTAACAGGATCTGGCAGAAACAACATAGTCGTAGGCTCTGTTCGCTTTGGCAATGATGGCTCTTTGATCTCATATGATCCAACAACCTTTACTTTCAGTGGTAACAACGGCTCAGCACCAAATCAAGTAGTAAGCTTGAATTTAGGAGCAGGTGGAGCCTTTAACGGACTTGTAAGTAATGATCAAACCTCAGCCCTTGCCAAACAAGATACAGACGGCTATCCTCCGGGGGTTTTAAGACAGGGTATGGAAAACACAAGAGTTGATCAAGAAGGAAATATCATAGGCTCATTTACTAATGGTATAAATCTCTTTCTAGGCAAGATCGCTATGGGTAATGTAACAAACGACTCAGGACTTGAAGATGTGGGAAGCAATCTTTACAGACTTAGCTCAAACTCAGGCTCGCTAACCATAGGCACAGCAGGAACAGGAGGGCGTGGAGCCTTTCAAACCTCAGCCCTTGAAGCCTCAAATGCGGATTTGAGTTTGTCTTTAACCAACCTCATCGTCATACAAAGAGGCTATCAAGCAAACTCAAAGACCATAACCACAAGCGATCAGATGCTTAATACCTTGCTTCAGTTGAAGCAATAGTTGAGGCTTTTGGGCTTGCAATACTTGAGCGTAGCGAAGTATCTCAATTTGTGCTTGTCGGACTGAGCTCGGTAATTTTCAGTTTGCCTTTTTGGTGGGCTGAATTTTGCCTTGTCGGACTTGGCTTGGTGGCTTTCAGCTTAGCTTTTTGGTGAGCTGAAAGGTTTTGTGGCTTTTTTGAAATGTTTTTTTGTGAGTAAATTTGTGTGGGACTGACACTTTTCTTGTCATACTGAGCGAATGCGAAGTATCTCAACTTATGTCTTGTCATACTGAGCGAATGCGAAGTATCTCAAATTTAAAATAGAGATACTTCGGTCGTTTTACTCCCTCAGTATGACAAAATAAATGTGAATTCTTGTCATACTGAGCTTTCGCAGAAAGCGAAGTATCTCAAAATAACACAATATTTGTCGGACTGAGCGAATGCGAAGTATCTCAACTTATGTCTTGTCATACTGAGCGAATGCGAAGTATCTCAAATTTAAAATAGAGATACTTCGGTCGTTTTACTCCCTCAGTATGACAAAATAAATGTGAATTCTTGTCATACTAAGCAAAGTCAAGAATGAACTAATTTAGAAACACCTTGAATTTAATGCCTTCTTCGCCCATAGGCTAAAAATGACAAATCAACATTTTTTGAAAAAAGCCAAATTTAAATCCTTGAATTTAAGGCTTTGAATTTAAACTAGCTTTGTGCTTATGAATTTAAGGTTTAGTTTGATTAAAATTTAAAAATTAGCCTTGTGGATTTAATCCAGCAAGGCCTTCTTAGGCAAGAGTAAAACCACAAAAAATACAAGCACCATCATCAAAGCCACATATATAAAAAAGCTATTTTCAAAGCCGTAATTTTTAAACTGCAAGGCTACATAAGGCGCAGAACCCCCAAAAACTGCATTTGCTATGGCATAAGAAAGCCCTGTGCCTAAGGCTCTAACATGCTCAGGAAAAAGCTTTGCTTTGAAAATTCCAGCCACAGAGGTATAAAAGCTTAAGATTACAAAGAGTGCTAGTATGCAAAAAAAGGCAAGTAGAGGTGTGTTGGCACTTGTTTTTAAAACAGTAAAGAGAGGATAAATTCCAACAAGGGCTAAGAGGGCGTAGATTAGCAAGGAATTTTTATGCCCTATCTTATCGCCAATGAAGCCAAATAAGGGCTGCATGATCATTAGTAGGAAAAGGGCTGCTAGCATTATGTTGTTTGATAGGGTCTTGTCAAAGCCAGCTGAGTTTATCATAAAGGTCTTTGTGTAGGTTGTGATGGTGTAAAAGGTAAGTGAGCCTCCTGCTGTAATGCCTATGATGATTAAAAAAGGTTTCCAAGATGTGCTAAAAAGGGCTTTGAAACTGCCCCTATCCTCGTGTTTGTCAAGCTCGGTAGCACTCTCACTCATAATAGAACGAATAAATAAGGACCCCAAAGCCAAAAGCCCACCCACAACAAAGAGTATCCTCCAAGCATAATCATTCATTTGCTGCTCGCTAAAAAACAAAAGCATTATGCTAATGCTAGCCACAGCCAAAAGCTGCCCTCCGATGAGGGTTACATACTGAAAAGAGGAATAAAAGCCCCTTCTTCCCTCAGTAGCAAGCTCGGAAAGATAAGTCGCTGCTATGCCATACTCTCCGCCAACGCTTAGTCCTTGAATGAGCCTTGCGATTAAAAGCAAGATAATGGCTAGATCCCCCACGCTTTCCTTGCTAGGAAGGGCTGCTATCATAAAAGAACCAACAGCCATTAAGATCACAGAAAAGACCATTGAGGATTTTCGCCCTATTTTATCAGCCAAAGAACCAAAGGCCCAGCTTCCAATAGGACGCATAAAAAATCCCGCAGCAAAGACCCCAAAGGCACTAATTTGCTGGATGGTTGGATTATCTGAGCTTGAAAAATTATGTGCAAAATACACAGCCGTAAAGGCATAAATGTAAAAATCAAACCATTCTACTAAATTTCCACTACTTGCTGCTATGATGGAGCGAATTTTTTGAGCCCTTGTGAGTTCTTTGTCCATTTTTATCCTTTAATAAGAAATCGACCACTTAAGTTGTCTTAAGCTAAATTTTACTATGAGGCTTAAAAAATTTACAAATAATAAGATATTTTTAGCCCTTGTTTTTTTGCCTTTGTTACAAATGGTAAATTTTAAATAGGCTTTGAAAAACTCTACTCCTTGTTTATTAAGATAACCCTACTCCTTGTCTATAAATATGTAAATTGCAAAAAATTCACCTTCACGCAAGGGGTGAATTCTTTAACAAAGCATTGCGACTTAGAAGAGTTTTTTTGTGGAAATAGCTAATTTTTTTCACAAGAAATGCCACAAAACAAGCAAGGCTTTTAAACGGTTACAAAAAAATACACAAAGCTTTTAAAAAAACATTAAAATTGAGGCAAAATTCAAGCAAATTTTTTTAAGCACTTTAAGACTAGAAGTTCTTAACTGTGTTAAAATTAGGCGATTGATACTTTTAGCTGAGATAATTACGGCTGAAAGCTTGGTAAAATCGATGTTAAACAAGTATATATTTTTGCCCTATATTTGAAAGCGGAAATTTAGACAAATTTTGGAGTGCTTTTGTGCTGATATTTGTGTAAGCAAAATCGCCGTTTTGTGTAAGGTTTCTCGCCCTTGTGTTAATAGGATAGTGCAGCAAGCTTTTAATTGCAAAAGAGTGCGAAAAAATATCTAAAATGAGTGGTGAAATCGAAGAGGGTGAGAGCTACTTCGGTGGTGTGCGTGGAAAGCGTGGGCGTGGGGCTGGTCGCAAAACGCCTGTGTTTGGTATGCTAAAACTCTAGGCTAGCGTCTATACGCTCAAACACTTGCTCTGCAAAAGAGCTATTACCGATTATAAAGGACTTTTCAGAGCTTGAAGAAAGTGAGATTTACAGCGATGGACTAAAATCCTACGGTGCCTTGGTGGATTTTTTACTTCGTGCTACGCACTCGTAACTCTGCGAGAAGGAGCAAAGGCACATTACAAGGTAAAACACTCTAAAAACGAGTTTGCAAACGGACGAAATCATATCAACGAAATTGTGAATTTCTGAGGACCTTACAAAGGCTAGATTAAGTCAGTTTCACGGCAAGGGAATTTTTCTACCTTCATTTGAAGGAGAGTGAATTTCGATATAATGTCAAGGTTAATAATGAAAATTTGTATAAAATTTTGTTAAAATGGCTTAGGAAAAATCCTAGGTCATTTTAGCTAAAAGTATCAATCGCCTAAAATTATCTTTAAAAAATTTTATGGATTCAGATGTGTTTTGAAAAGATTTATATAGAATTAAGCGATCTTTGTGGGCTTAAATGTAGCTTTTGTCCTAGCGTTAAGGGAGTTAGGGGGGCTATGAGCCTTGATGATTTTAAGATCATAGCCTCAAAGCTTGCTAAAAAGAGCAGAATTTACGCCTTTCATTTGTTAGGCGACCCACTCATTTTGCCAAATTTAGCGGAATTTATCGAAGTGGCAAAAGCACACAAAATGCCCTTAGAGCTTACCACAAGTGGCTTTTATATGAGCAAGGAAAATCAAGCCTTGTTGCTTAAAAGCAAGAATCTAAGACAGATTAATTTTTCTTTGATCTCATTTTTGGATCAAAAAAGGATCAAATTTTGGGATTATTTTGATCCTCTTTTATCCTTTTTGCATAGCTATGTAGAAAGCAAAAATCAAGGCTTTGTGAATTTAAGGCTTTGGAATTTAAAAGCCGATCTTATCTTTTCATCTCAAAACGAGCCTATTTATAGCCTTTTAGAAGATAGATTTAAGATTAAGATAAATAGATCTGCTGTTAAAAACCGTCTTGCAAACCGCCTCATCTTGCATCAAGCAAGGAGGTTTTCTTGGGCAAATTCAAGCAAGGATTTTTTAAAAGATGCTCACAACAAGCCTTTAAATTCAAAGCAAAGCAATATTTTTAAAAAAAGCTGCCACGGTTTAAAAAAACAAATAGGCATTTTAAGTAATGGCACGGTTGTGCCTTGCTGTATGGATACAAGAGGGGAAATAGCCCTTGGAAATCTCTTAAAACAAGAATTAAACGAGATCTTAAATACACCAAGGGCTCAGGCTATGAAAAGAGGCTTTGAAAGGGGTGAGTTTGTAGAAAGGCTGTGCAGGGGCTGTGAATTTGGACCAAGTAAAACGAGCTTGAAAGGTTTAAACTAGTTTGCTTTGCAAGGCTTTAGAATTTTATGCTAGAATTTAGCCTTTATGCTTAAAATAAGCTTTTTAAAAGATATTGATCTTTTTCGTGTTGGCTATAATAAAATTAGAATTTTATATGCTGCAAACTAGGCTTGCTCTTGGTTTTAATATATAATTTTTTTTAAGGTATAATTTTAAGCCACTTTTTTGTGGACTTTAAAACCACATAATATTTAAATGTAAAATAAATTTAAGCTTAACTTCACAGTTTAAATATAAAGCAAATTTAAGCTTAAATTCACAAAAAGGGGATAAATGATAACTGTTTCTCTCATAGAACATATGTTAAAAGCTGCTAGTATAAGCCGATGGAATGATTATCCAAGGATGGCAGAGCTTGTAGAACTTGACAAGCAAGCGCATAAATTTATCATAGCTTATTTCATAGCCAAGATGGAAAAAGATGTAAATATGAAAGCTCTCATTGAGGGTGCTATCTTTGAGTTTTTAAGTAGGGTTGTGATAACTGACATTCGCCCTGATGTGTATAGAGAAATTCTCAGACAAAAAAAGGACGAGGTGAATGCTTGGGTTTTAAGTAAGCTTGAATTTATGTGTAAAAACATAGAAGAGGGCGAATTTCTAACTCGTTTTGAAAGCTATTTAAAGGGTAAAGACCTTGCAAAAGAAAGGCTGATCTTAAAGGCAGCTTCTTATTTTGCGACAAGATGGGAATTTAATATAGTTTATCAAACTAGCACCTTCTTAGCTGATATTGAGGAGATTAAGGCCAAGGTTGATGAGGAATTAGAAGATTATTACGAGCTAATAGGTGCTAGAAAAATCGCACTTAATCAAAAACTTGCTAAGATCATAGATCTAAGCGGAAGGCTTCGCTTTCAAAAAAGATGGGCTCAAACCCCTCGCATACCAGAAACTGCGGTCTTAGGGCATATGCTTGTGGTGGCAATTTTAAGCTATTTTTACTCACTTAAAATAAAAGCTTGCGATAAAAGGCTTGAAAATAACTTCTTTTGCGCTCTTTTTCACGATCTGCCAGAAAGCCTTACAAGAGACATAATAAGCCCTGTGAAGTATGGAGTAGAAGGACTTCACAGCCTAATTAACGACTATGAGATGAAGCTTATAAATGATAGAATTTTGCCCCTTGTGCCAGGTGATTTTAGGGCTGAATTTGCCTATCTTTTAGGAATCCGCAAGGATCAAAATGGGGTTTTTGTGAAAAATGAGTTTGAAAATAGAACCTTTCGTAACAATCAAGCAGGGCTTTGCAGTGGGAGTTTAAGCGCTTTTAATACAAATGAAGATGCAGCCATAGACGGCAAGGCCTTAAAACACTGCGATAAATTAGCTGCATTTATGGAGGCTGGGCTTAGCATTAGTTATGGGGTTAAATCAAAGGAGCTTGAAAATGGATTTTGGGGTATGTTTGAGTTTTTTAAGGATAACAAAACCATTGACGGAGTTAATTTCTTTAGCCTTTGCGAGGACTTTGTGGCTGAGTTTAAGATACAAAAATGATACTTTGTGAGCAAGATTTAAAAGAATTTGAGCTTGCTTTGAATTTAGCAAGACAAATTGCCTCAAAGCTAACGGATAAAGACATAGAATTAACAGTGCTTGATGAGGAGGCGATGAGGGCTTTGAATTTAGAACAAAGAGGGATAAATAAGACAACTGATGTGCTTTCCTTTCCTCTTTTGGATCCCTTTGAGAGCTTAGAAGAAACTGTGAATTTACCCAGCAAGGCTTTAAGAGAGGATAAAAGTTTACATCAAAACTCACAAATTTTAGAACCCTTTGAGAATTTAGAAGAAACTGTGAATTTAGATCATAAGTCTTTAAGAGAGGATAAAAGTTTAAGCTCACAAAATCCTCTTAAAGATAAAACCTTGCAAGCAAAAGATAAACAAATAAAAAACAAGGCTATGCTAGACAGCTTACCGCAAATCCCACTTGGAAGCATAGTCATAAACAAGGATGCAGTAAGTAAGGAGGCAAAAAGGCTAGGACATAGCAAGGAGGCTGAATTTGCCTTGCTTTTCTTGCACGGTGTTTTACATTTGCTTGGCTTTGATCATGAAAAAGATCAGGGGCAAATGAGGCAGATGGAAAGGGAGTTAATAACTGAGTTTAAGCTACCTGAAAGCTTGATTATAAGAAATGAGCCTTAGTTTTTGCGTTTGCTGTTTTGTCGGCTTTTGTGTTTTAGCCTTGTAACTGTTTAAAAAACTTAGAAAAATGAAAGTGCTAAAAGCTACGGTGTCTAGCCTTGCTTTATGTTTGTTAGCAAGCTTTTGGCAAAAACACAAAAAATCCACTCAAAATACCTTCTCAGCTTTTGTCAAAATTCTTGCAAGTTTAACTTTGATTTAAAAACAAATAAAACCAAAGCCTCTTGGTTGGTCTTCTTAAATTCACAGTTAATTTGCACTTTGTGTGAAATTTTATCATCGGTTTTCGGTAATTTATATAGTCTTAAAATTCGCACTTTGTGTGAATTTAACTTAGTCGTTTCGTCTAAGCTGTATTTTATCTTGCCTTGTCAAATTTATATCATTAAAATTCACATTTTGTGTGAAGTTCCCTTATCCACTTTATCTAAGCTGTATTTTGTCTTGTCAAATTTATGGCATTTAAATTCAAGCCTTGCGTGAATTTAACTTGCAAACTTGCACTTCATTTAGCATACAGTTTGTAAAATTCAAACCCTCACTAGCCATTATAAATTCAACACAAAAGGCATAAATTTAACCTTTGCGTGAATTTTACTTGCAATCTTGCTTTTGATTAACCAAATTCAAGCTTAAAGCTAAAATTTAAAACCCAGCAAAGAAGGCATAAATTTAAATATTACGTGAATTTTACTTGCCATTTTACTCTCACTTACTATTTACAACCCACTTAGTTAAATTCGAGCTTGAAACTCTCTCTAATCTAGCAAAGAAGATATAAATTCAAAGCCATTTATCCTTCTTCAAAGCCCCCCTTTTAAGCTCGTAAAAAAGCACCAAAAAAGCCACAAGAAAGCTTAAAAACTGAGCTGCAGGTGAGCTTAGCCATATACCTTTGATCTCATAAAACTTAGGCAAGATAGCAAAGAAGATCAGCATAAAAACGAGGGTATAAGAAAGGGTTATTATGAAAGAGCTAAGTGGTCTTTGAATGCTTTGAAAAAAGCTAGCAAGGCTCATATTAAAGCCCATAATTATATAGCCTATGAAATAAATTCCCATAGCATTTATGGCATCTTGCATAAAAACAGTATCAAAGCCTCCAAACTCGTCCTTTTTCAAAAATAAAATAACCAAATACTCATTAAAGCTAACAGTTAAAACATAAAGTATCAAGCCTAAAACCAAGGCAAAAATAAGGGAAAATTTAAGCACAGTTAAAAGCCTCTCATAGCTTCTTGCTCCAAAATTAAAGCTAGCTATGGGCTGAATAGCCTGAGAAGCTGAAAGCAAGACGGTAAAAAAGATGATCCCTGAATACATAATAACACTATAAATAGCCACAGCCCTATCGCCTCCCAAAGACACCAAGAGGTGATTTGCAACTAGCATTACTATGCTAGCACTTAGCTCTGCTGAGGCCTGGGCTACTCCGTTTTGGGCGGATTTAAAAAGATCCTTGAATTTAAAGGCAAGGATGAAATAAATTTGTCCTCTTTTTCTTAAAAAATGACTTAGTAAGATAAAAAAGCCTATGCTATGTCCTAGTATGGTGGCAAGGCCTGAGCCAAAAAGCCCCCACTCAAAGATAAAGATAAAGATATAGTTTAAAATAACATTGCTACAAGCTCCTGCTATCATAGCTATCATAGCAAGTGTAGGTCTTTTGTCATTCATAGCAAAGATGTCAAGCAGGGGGTGTAAGACTATGATAAAAGAGCCTAAAAAGATGACCTCTAAGAATTCAGTACTAAGTGGGGCTATCTTTTCACTTGCTCCGAGCAAGATCACTATTTCCTCGCAATACACATAAAAAACAAACCCAAAAAGCACCCCACTTATAAGGGCAAAATAAAAAACAGTAGAAAATACCTCCCTAGCCCTTTCCTCCTCGCCTCGCCCCAAATGATAAGAGGCTATGCTAGCTGCACCTATGCTAAATAAAAGCTCATAGGCTATTAGCACAGGAAAAACAGGCCAGGCTATCCCAACAGCACTAAGTGCTTCTTCTCCTAGCTTTTGACCTAAGAAGATCCCATCTACTATATTGTAAGTAGAAAGGGCTAGCATAGCACACAGTGAGGGCAGAAAATAACGAAAATAAAGCTTATAAATGCTTTGATTTTTTAGATCTATTTTTTGCATAATTTATCCATAAATTTATATTTTTGCTTGTTTACTTTGCTTTAAGTTTGCCTTATCTTTATGAATACCTCTTTAAATTTAAGCTAATTAAATTTAGCCTTTAAGCCTTGAATTTAAAATTAGCTAAATTTTCTAGCCCCTTAAGCCTTGAATTTAAAATCTTGTTTATAAAAAGAGTTTTTATCTAGCTTGAAACAGGGCATATTTCTTTGCCTACAAAAAGCTTAAAAATTTAATTTTGTGAATTTTTAAAAGCTAATTTGCTTAGATCCAAAATACTTTTTGTCTAAAAGGGCATCTTAAATTCAAGTAAGCCCAAGCTTATCAAAAAGCCTTAAAGCAAAATATCCCAGCCTAAAAGCTCAAATTTAAGCCCAAAGCCATAAATAATAGCACTTAAAAGCCCAGCAAAAAGCCCTGCTAACATATCATCGCCCATAACCCCAAGCCCTCCTTTTATCTTCTTATCTACCTTGCCTATGATGGAAGGCTTTACTATATCAAAGAGACGAAAAAGCACAAAGGCAAGAAGAAGGCTAAAATAAGAAGCACTAGCCCAAGCACTCAAGGAAAGGGCTAAAAAAAGCCCAGCCACCTCATCTATGACTATTTGTTTATCATCGTGGGTGAGGCTTTCTTGCTCATATTTATCTATGATCTTAATGGAAACTAAGAAGATCAAAAAAGAAAGCAAGAACAAGCTTTCAATACTAAGATATTTTAGGATCAAATAAGCAGGTATCAAAGCAGCTAAAGAGCCACAGGTACCAGGGGCGATTTGAGAGCAACCTGAGTAAAAAAAGGTTAAAAAAAGTTTTTGCACTGCTTGTCCTTTGAATTTGGGCTTTGAATTTATTGCTTTTTGCTTAAGCTATTTTGAGCTAGCTTTTAAAATAATTAAGGCTTAAAATTAAGCTTGGCTTTTTTATTTTTTGGTGTGCCGATCTTTTAACGCAAATTCACCTTTTCTTTTGAAAAATAAGCCTTAAAGCCTAAATTTAAAAGATCTTTTTTAAATCTTCTTAGCTGAATTTTAGCTTCTTGGCTAAAAACAACAAAACTTACTTTAAAATTTAACGCCTTTAAAGGCCACATTACAACTTGAATTTAAGCTAACAAATCAGCTCTAAGTTAAAAATGCAAACTTAAAATTTGTGGGCTTAAAATTTAAGGCTCGTTTAAACGCTCTTTAATTTTGAAAAACTTAGATTATACTTTAACAGTTTTAACTTTGCATAAAAAATTAAAATTTTACTTGCCCCTTTGTGCCTCAACAGCCTTGTTATGATCATTTAAATTCGAACTAAATATATGCTTTCCAGTGCTTTTATCTCTCATAAAATAAAGATAATTAGTCTTTGCTGGAAAGATAGCTGCTCTAATGGCATTTAAGGATACATTGCAAACGGCTTCCCTTGGAAGTCCTTCAAATTTATAGGTATTATAAAAGCTCTCATCCGTTCTAATCCTCTCAGGCGTGATCCTTGTATGAGAAAAAAGCCCATAGTTTAGGGTGCCATCCATTTGAAGCTTCATTCCTATTTTAAGACGGTTATAAATAACAGAGGCTACAAGGGGCATTTCTTCATTACTAGCAGCCTCTTTTTGAATGATAGAAGCTGTGATGACATATTGATGCCATTTTTTTTCATTGAATTCACCAAAGATCTTTTGCGAGGCTTGCTGGGAGTAGTTTTTTGAGTAGCTTAAAAGTAGCTCCACCAAAAAGGCCTCGTTTATGCCCTTTGGTATCTTGTAAGTTTCTGGATAAAACATACCCTCTAAGTAGGGAGTTCTTTTTTTATATTCGCTTAAAAGCTTATCCTCGTTTAAATTCAACTGGGTGGCAAGCTGTCTAAAAAAAACAAGTGTGGTTTCGCCCGGTATAAGCGTGATGCTTTCAAGGGCAGCCTTTGCTGTGGTAAGTTTGCGTAAAAAATCTATCCTAGTAAGATTTTCCTCTCCTATTTGTATCCATCCTGCTTGTGCTTGTCCTAAGAAGCGAAGCACAAAGGCGTCTATGTTTGAAACCTGATACCCTTCTTTACCTAAACTAGCTATAATCTTACTTACAGAACCCTGAGGTATATAAACCACAGACTTACTCTTAAAGGGCAAACTCAAATAATACAAAATGCCTATGAAAAATAAAAGAAAGACAGTAAAGATGAAAAAAAAGATTTTGTGGTATCTAGCAAGCATTTTTATCATTTTTTTAATCCTCTTTACCGTCCTTAAGATAGGACTTAAATTCGATAGCATACAAACTCATTTTTTTGCAGTAGAGCAATTATATATAAAATTAGATAAAAAACTCACAATAAGGGCACAAAAAATTGAACTTTTTAATCAAGAAGAGGTGGAAAGCTTTGAGCTTAAAGAACTTGCAAATTTTATAGAAAATTTAAAATACATTTATCTTTTTTTCCAAGAAATTCACATTCAAAGCCTTCATGCTAATACCCACACAGTTACGATTAGTCTAAAAGATGAGGATTTAAGCATTGAAAATGAGCTACTAAGCACAAGCTTTCATCTAAGAAGGCAAGATAATAACATAAGTGCTGATATAAAAGAGCTTTTTTTAAAAGGCATAGAAGCTAAGATAAGCGGTAAAATCAACATAGACACCCAAAAAGAAACATACAATATAAACTTAAGCTCAAACTCAACTAAGCTTAAATTTGAGCTTGATCTAAGCTATGATGCCAAAAGCTTAAATTTCATTATAAAAGAAACACAAATAGCAAATTTAAGGCAGATCTTTGAATTTTTAGATAAACACTCAAGGCTTGGTAAAAATCTCATCAAATGGGTAGGCACAAGGGCTGTGGCTCAGTTTTATCATCTTGATTATGTAAGAGCTAGGCTTGATCTTGGCAAAAAGACTGTGATTAAAGAGCTTGTAGGAGAGGGCTTTGCTAGGAATTTAACTGTGCTTTTGGATGAGAATATTACAAGCATTGAATTTCCTTATGTAGAGCTTAAATTAAACAACGATAGGCTTGATTTTATTTTTGATGAGGCAAGCTTTGATGACAAAGAATTAGATCAAAGTGAGCTTTATATTTATGATCTGCTTAAAGCCAAGCAAACTGGCATTTTTATGAACATTAAATCAAACGAGCTTATACTAGATCAAAAAATGCAAGATATACTAAGGCTTTATAAGATTAACATTCCATTTACTCAGCTTTCTGGCAAGCTTAAAAGCGATTTTTATATGAAACTTCCCTTTTTTGATAAAACAAAGCTAGATTATAATGCTAGCTTTGAGCTTAATGATTCTAAGTTTATCACTGCAAATTTCTTTGTGCCAAGGGGAAAAATAAGGCTTGAAAGGGGAAAATTATTCTTTGATAATTTTGAGCTTAAAAATGATTTTTTAGAGGCTAGTTTTAAGGCTAGTTTGGATCTAAACAAAAAAAATGGGGTATTTGATACCCAGCTTTCAAGGCTTTATTTTAAGGATCTTTTGGATCTGCCAAGGCAAAGGCTTGAGCTTGATCTTTCTTATGACAAAGATGTCGTACTTAATGCAAGATCCTTGGATCTAAGCTTAAATTTCACAAAGGGACTTAGTTTTAGCCTTTTAAATGCTAAGAAATTCAAAGAACATTCTAAGCTTATGCAAGATTTTAAAATTCAAAACATAGAAAGGCTTTCTTTTAGCACTCAAGATTTTAATGACTACTTAGTGCTTTTAAACAAAACAAGATTTGAGGAAGATTTATTAAGAAGCGATCTTAGTGCCTATGAGGATGATTTTACTGTGAAAAAAAGAGGAGATTTGCTTGATCTAAGCTCTAAGAGTGGTTTAATAACTGTTAATATGAATAAAAACAAGATCAAAGCAAATCTCAAAAATCTTTATTATAAGCTTGATCCTTCTGCTGTGAATAAAAAGCAAGAGTATGAGCTAGATTTAAAAGCCAGTAATGCCGGCGTACTTTTAACTAAGCTAGATAAGAGCTTACACTTTGATAAGCTTGATATTAAGATAAAAGAAAGGGATATAAGCTTGCAAGCTGGCAAGAAACAAGCTACTTTTAAGCTACTAAGGAATAAAAATGAATTTCTTGTTGATATAAATGGGGCAGATGAGGGCATAGTTAATGACTTTTTTCGCAAAGATCTTGTTAAAAACGGACAGTTTAACTTGCATATAAAAGGAGCAAGTGAGGATGATTTTACAGGAAATATCAGCTTTAATGACACCTACATCAAGGATATGAAAATTCACAACCAGCTAATAAGCTTTATAGACACAGTTCCAAGCCTAATACTTTTTAAAAGCCCAACCTTCAACGAAGAAGGCTTAAAGGTAGAAAAAGCGGGCATAGTCTTTGAAAGAATGAAGGATAAAATTCACATAAGAGCCCTTGGGCTTAATGGAGACAGTGTCGATGTCATAGGCAGTGGAGCTGTGGATCTAAACAAAGACAGCATTGATATGAAACTAGAACTTCAAACCCTAAAATCAGCCTCTCAGATCATAGCCAATATCCCCATCATAAATCAAATCATACTTGGCAAGGATAAGATCATCTCAACCCAAATTCTAGTAAGTGGCAAAATAGCAGAGCCTAAATTCAGCTCACAGCTCATAAAAGAAAGCCTAAAATTACCCATAAACTTGCTAAAAAACATAATAGAACTTCCAGCTACTATGTTTAAGTAAGCTTATAAAATGCTTAAATTATATTTTTTTTGATTAAATTTAAAGTAAATTTCCAAAAATGATTATTTTTTGTGTATAATCACAAAGGATAAAGAATTCACACATAAAGGAAAAAAATGACCTATACATTCACAGATGAATCACCAGCCCTTGCAACTCACTCTTTTTTGCCCATAGTTAAGGCCTTCTTAGGCAGTGCAAACATTAGAATTCAAACAGCTGATATTTCTTTAGCTGGAAGAATACTAGCAAGTTTTAATGAGCATTTAAACCCAGATCAAAGGTGCGAGGATGCCCTAGCTCAGCTAGGCGAGCTTGTTAAAAATCCAAACGCTATCTTAATAAAAACCCCAAATATCTCAGCCTCCATACCCCAACTAAAAGCAGCAATCAAAGAACTACAAGAAAAGGGCTTTAAGATCCCAAATTTTCCAGATGAGCCCAAAAATGAAGAGGAAAAAAAGATAAAGGAAAAATATCAAAAGGTGCTTGGTTCTGCTGTTAATCCTGTTTTAAGGCAAGGAAATTCAGATCGCAGATCAACAAAGGCTGTGAAAGAGTATGCAAAAAACAATCCCTACAAGGTAAGAGACTTTGAAAGTGGCTCAAAAACAAGGGTTTCTTATATGAAGGATGGGGATTTTTTCTCCAATGAAAAGGCTATTTTGCTTGATAAGGACTGTGTGGCAAGTATAGAATTTGTAGCTAGCGATGGGGCTGTTACTGTTTTAAAAGATAAATTAAATTTGCAAAAGAATGAAATTTTAGACTGTTCCTTTATGAGTGTTAAAAAGCTTGATGAATTTTATGAGGAGCAAATTAACAAGAGTAAAAAAGATAATCTGCTTTTGTCCTTGCACTTAAAGGCTACTATGATGAAGGTT
The DNA here is from genome assembly GCF_006864425.1 of Campylobacter troglodytis. GTDB lineage: Bacteria > Campylobacterota > Campylobacteria > Campylobacterales > Campylobacteraceae > Campylobacter_D > Campylobacter_D troglodytis. The sequence continues at coordinate 22,724 of NZ_QHLI01000014.1, forward strand.
AGTGATCCTGTGATTTTTGGGCACTGTGTTAAGACTTATTTTAAGGAGCTTTTCGATAAATTTGAGGCTGAATTTAAAAGCCTAGGCATAAATGAAAACAATGGCATAAGTGAGCTTTTAAGCAAGATTGAAGGATCAAGTAAAAAGGGTGAAATTTTAGCACTTTATAATGAAATTTTAGACAAAGGCGCTGATTTATCTATGGTAAATTCTGAAAAAGGCATTACAAATTTACATGTACCAAGCGATGTCATTGTCGATGCCTCAATGCCTGCTATGCTTAAAAACGGTGCAAAGCTTTGGGATAAAGAGAACAAGGAAAGAGATACCAATGCTCTTATACCAGATAAGACCTATGCTACCATTTATGAGGCTGTGCTAGAAGATCTTCATAAAAACGGAACCCTTAATCCTAGCAAATTAGGCTCTGTCTCAAATGTAGGACTAATGGCAAAAAAGGCACAAGAATACGGCTCTCACGATAAAACCTTCATAGCAAAGGACAAAGGAGCGGTTCGCATAGTAGCAGATGGCAATACCTTGCTTGAGCAAAAGCTTGAAAAAGGAGATATTTTTAGAGCCTGCCAAGCAAAATATGATGCCATTATAAACTGGATAGATCTTGGTATAAATAGATCAAAACAAGCAAACGAAGAGGCTATTTTTTGGCTTGATGAAGCAAGGGCAAGCGATAAGATCATGATAAAGCTTGTTAAGGATAGATTGAAAGAACAAGGCGTGAATTTAGAGATACTAAGTCCAAAGGAAGCTTGCTTAAAAAGCTTAGCTCTAATTAGGGCTGGAAAGAATGTCATTAGCATTACGGGCAATGTTTTAAGAGATTATCTAACAGATCTCTTTCCTATCTTAGAGCTTGGCACAAGTGCAAAGATGCTCTCTGTTGTGCCTATGCTTAATGGAGGGGCTATGTTTGAAACAGGAGCAGGAGGATCAGCACCAAAGCAAGTAGAACAGCTAGTGCAAGAAAATCATCTTCGCTGGGATAGCCTTGGTGAGTTTTTAGCCTTGCAAGCTAGCTTGGAATTTTTTGCTGAAAAAAGAAGAAACCACAAGGCAAAGATCCTAGCTCAGTGTCTTGATGAGGCTATAGGCAATTGGCTAGAAAATAACAAAAATCCTTCAAGAAAGGTAAAAGAGGATGACAATAGAACGAGTCATTTTTATTTGGCTATGTATTGGGCAAATGAGCTTGCAAGACAGGGTTATGAAAAGGAACTTCAAATGATCTTTAAGGATGTGTCCGATGAATTAAGTGGCAATGAAGAGGAAATTAGGGCTGAGTTCATTGATGAGCAAGGAAAAAAGGTTGATTTAGGTGGATATTATAAGCTTGATGAGGAAAAGGCAAAGAAAATTATGTGTCCTAGCAAGATCTTTAATGATATAATAGCAAGCATTCCCCAACAATGAAGATAACAGTAATAGGAACAGGCAATGTAGGCTTAAGCATAGCTTACGGCTTGATTTTAAGAGGGCTTTGCACTGAGCTTGTTTTGATAGATAGAAATGAAAACAAGCTTATGGCTAGAGACTTGGATCTAGGACAGAGCATAGCCGTTTTAAATCTTGACATCAAGCTTACTTGCACAAGTGATTATAAAGAGTGCAAAGATAGTGACATAGTTATTTTTTGTGCAGGGGCTACCAGAAAAGAGGGGCAAAGTAGAGCCGAGCTTTTAAAGATAAATTCAGAGATCTTGCTTGACTGTGCTAGAAAGGTAAAAGAATTCAGCCCAGATCCTCTTTTCATACTGCTTACAAACCCTGTTGATTTACTGTTAAACATACTTTATGAAAGCAAGATCTTTAAGAGTAAAAAGATAGTAGCAATGGCAGGTGTGCTTGATAATGCTCGTTTTAAATACGAACTTTCAAAGAAATTTAACTGCTTAAATTCAGATCTAGACACCAAACTCATAGGCTTTCATAATGATGATATGGTGCTTTTAAAATCTCATTCCTCGTACAAAAATCAAAAGATAACAGAGCTTTTAAGCGAAAACGAGCTTGAATTTATAGAAAATGAGGTAAAAATAGGAGGGGCAAAGCTTATTAAATACCTTGGAACCTCTGGTTATCTAGCCCCAGCCACCGCCTGTATTAGAATGATCGAAGCTCTTAGAACGGGTGAGTTTTTGGTGATGACTGTTATCTTAGAAGGACAGTATGGAGTAAAGGCTAAGGCTCTTGGGGTTTTAGCTAGATTAGGACTAAATGGGGTCATTGAGCTTTTAGATTTAAAATTAAGCGAGGAAGAGCAAGATAAGCTTGATGAATCTTTGAGAAAAAGTGATTATATATAAAGGAAATTTTATGAAACTAACTGTGGTTAAGGAGAAAAGATGAGTATGATTGCTCCAAAGGATACACCTGTTTGGGTGGATGAGCACAACTGTAAGGCTTGCAATATCTGCGTTAGCTACTGTCCTGCTGGAGTTTTGGCTATGCGTGATGAGGCTAGTGCTGTTATGGGAAAGATGATTGAGGTTATCCACCCTGAGTCCTGTATAGGTTGCAGTGAATGTGAGGTTCATTGCCCTGACTTTGCCATTATGGTCGCTACAAGGGCTGAGTTTAAATTCAACAAACTTACCCCAGAAGCAAAAGAAAGAGCTTCTTTAATCAAGCAAAATAATTACAAGAAAGTGTAGGTGCTTGATATGAGAGAACTAGTAGCGTCTGGAAATATTTTGGTTGCCAAGGCAGCCATTGAGTGTGGTTGTAGATTTTTTGGAGGCTATCCCATCACTCCAAGCTCTGAAATAGCCCACGAGCTTTCAAAGCTCTTACCTGCAAATGATGGCACCTTCATACAAATGGAGGATGAAATTTCAGGCATAAGCGTAACCATAGGTGCGGCTATGAGTGGGGTTAAGGCTATGACTGCAAGTTCTGGTCCTGGGATTTCTTTAAAGGCTGAGCAAATAGGCTATGCTTTTATAGCTGAAATTCCTCTTGTCATCGCTAATGTTATGCGCGGAGGTCCCTCAACTGGCCTTCCTACTCGCGTGGCACAAGGAGATCTTTGGCAAGCAAAGGCACCAACTCATGGAGATTATGCAAGTATAGCCCTAGCCCCTGCTTCCTTGGAGGAATCTTACAATGAAACTGTTCGAGCCTTTAATCTATCAGAACAGCTAATGACTCCTGTATTTTTGCTTCTTGATGAGACTGTTGGGCATATGAATGGCAAGGCTAGAATTCCTGATTTAAATGAGCTTAAAATCATAAATAGAGCTAAATTCAGCGGAGATAAGAAAGATTACAAGCCCTACGCAGCAGCACCAAATGAAGCAGCCGTTCTCAATCCCTTCTTTGAGGGTTATCGCTATCACATCACAGGGCTTCACCACGGAGACATAGGCTTTCCAACCGAGGATGGAGAGATAGTTAAAAGAAATATAGAAAGGCTCTTTGGCAAGATTAAAAGTAGGGTTGATGAAATTTGCACCTATGAGGAGTTTATGCTTGATGATGCTGATTTTTTAATTATAGCTTACGGTAGCGTTTCTCGCTCTGTTAAGGATGCCATAGCTCGTTTGAGGGATCAGGGCATTAAAGTTGGCTTATTTAGACCCATCACCTTGTATCCTGTGGCTGAAAAGAAGATAGCACAGGTTGTAAATAGCTTTAAAAAGGTTATGGTTTGTGAGTTAAATATGGGGCAGTATTTAGAGGAGATAGAAAGGGCAAGTAAGAGAGATGATTTAATTGCCTTTGTTAGGGCAAATGGCAGAACCCTAACTCCAAGTGAGATTATGACTAAGGTAAAGGAGTATATATAATGGCTTTTGATTATGATGAATACTTAAGAGTGGATAAGATGCCTACTCAGTGGTGCTGGGGCTGTGGGGACGGAGTGGTGCTTAAATGCATCATTCGTGCCATTCAAAAGATAGGCTGGAAGATGGATGATGTATGCCTTGTTTCTGGCATAGGATGTAGTGGGAGGATGAGTTCTTATGTAAATTGCAACACCGTTCATACCACCCACGGACGAGCCATAGCCTATGCTACGGGTATAAAGTTGGCAAATCCTAGCAAGAAGGTTATTGTGGTAAGTGGGGACGGAGATACCCTTGCAATCGGTGGTAATCACACCATACACGGTTGCAGAAGAAATGTAGATCTAACCCACATAGTTATAAATAACTTTATTTATGGACTTACAAATTCACAAACTTCTCCCACAACTCCGCAAGGTTTTTATACAGTTACAGCCCAAAAGGGAAATATAGATCCAAATTTTGATGCTTGTAAGCTTACAAAGGCAGCAGGGGCTACCTTTGTAGCCAGAGGCAATGTAATAGAAGCAGCCAAGCTTGAAAATCTCATCTACAAAGCCCTAGCTCACAATGGATACAGCTTTGTTGATGTCTTTTCAAACTGTCATATAAATTTAGGACGAAAGAACAAAATGGGCGAGGCAACTCAGATGCTTGAGTGGATCAAGGGCTTAATTGTCGATAAATCAAGCTTTGACAAGCTAGAAACAGAAGAGGAAAGAAAGGGTAAGTTTCCAACAGGAATCTTGCATCAAGATAATGACAGGGCTGAGTATTGCCACGCTTATGAAGAGGTTCGCAGAGCCTTTAAAGAAAAAAGGATGGTTGATCTAGCAGCCTTAAAATAGCCCTTGTGCTTTTAAGACGAGCTAGTTTATAAGCCTTGAATTTGCAACTTAAAATTCAAGGCTTTAAATTCAAGGCTTTTTGCAAAAAGTGTCAATTTGTGCTTTTAAGAATTCAAAAAAAGGCTAAAAATTCACGGCATTTATTAAATTTAAATGTGAATTTTTTAAAGATGCTTTTAGATTAAAAAAGAACATTTTAAAATTCAAGGCTTTTAAAAAAAGGAAAATTCAAAAAGGGGTTTAAGATGAAATACCAGCTAAGATTTGGAGGAGAAGGGGGACAAGGAGTTATCACAGCAGGTGAGATCCTAGCTGAAGCAGCCATAGAAGAAGGAAGGTCTGCTTTTAAATGCTCCACCTACACCTCACAGGTTCGAGGAGGTCCTACTAAGGTTGATATTATCATAGATGATAAAGAAATCTTGTTTCCTTATGCCACAGAGGGCGAGGTGGATTTTATGCTCTCAACTGCCGATAAGGGTTATAGGGAATTCAACGAGGGCGTTAAGGAAGGCGGGATCATTGTCATTGATCCAAATTTGGTTCATCCAAAAGAAGAAGATTATAAAAGGTGGAAGATCTATAAGATTCCCATCATCACCATAGCCAAGGACGAGGTTGGAAATGTCGCCACCCAGTCTGTAATAGCCCTAGCCATAGCCGCTTATATGAGTAAATGCATAGATCTTGATCATCTTAAAACAACTATGCTTGAAAGTGTGCCACCCAAAACAAAGGATGCAAACGCAAAGGCCTTTGATCTTGGTATAAAATATGCCAAAGAAGTAGGCGCCTAGCCTAGCTTTTTAAGCCTAGCTATGAAAAAGCCCTGATGAAGCTCATCAGAGACTATCCTTCTGGCAAAATTTGCAAGATCTTCATTGCTAGAAAATGCATTTATGCTTTGTGCCTTGTCTAAATTCAAGGGCATCATTTTTAGCTTGAATTTAGAATTCAAGGCATTTTCTATGACCTCTTCATTTTCTTCTTTTAAAAAGGTGCAAGTGCTATAAACAAGCTCCCCTCCTATCTTTAAGGCATTTAGGGCTGAGTGTAAGAGCTTTTTTTGAAGCAAGGACAGGCTTTTTATCTCCTTGTAGCTTTTTTGTGCTTTAAAGCCAAGCTTAGCAAAGCTTGAACAAGGTGCATCAACTAGGATCTTATCAAAGCTTAAAGCACAAAGTTTGCCTATGATCTTGCCATCTTTGTTAAAGCATCTTGCATTATCAACTGAGTACTTTTTTAAATTTTCTTTCAGTAAAAAAAAGCGATCCTTACTCACTTCAACGCAAGATAAAACCCCAAGCTTAGACATAAAATTTGCCAAATTTATACTCTTTCCACCAGGAGCAGCACAAAGATCCAAAACCCTTTCATTTGCCCTTGCATTTAAATTTTTAGCAGCCAAATACGAGCTATGATTTTGAAGATAAAAATGCCCTAAATTATAATCTTTAAGCCTTGTAAGCCTTGATTTATCTTCAAAAGCAAGCTTATAACAAAACTCATCAAGTCTAAGAAAGGCAAAGCCTTCTTTTTTAAACAGCTCCTCTAAACTCTTATCATCACACTTTAAGGCATTCAAAAAGACACATAGTTCCTTTGGTCTTTCAAAGGAGTTAAGAATTTGCTCATAAAGATCCTTGCTATAAAGTGCTTTAAGATAGGCATTTAAATCAAAATAAGCCAAAAAATTCCCTTATCATCAAAAGTGCTGCAAGTGAGTCTAAGGTGCCATCTTTTTTGCGTGAATTTTTATTTCTTAAAAGGGCTGCTTCCTTGCTAGTAAAGCTCTCATCCACAAAATGTATCTTTCCTTCAAAGCCAAGCAAAGCCACAAAATGATCAGCTCTTTTTTTCATCTCCTCCTCGCTCTTGCCCCCCCTTGGCACACCAATTATAAGGCTTGTTATTTTATGCTCTTCTAAAATAGCCCTTATTTCAGCTGCTGCTTGCCTTGCGTTTTTTCTAAGAACAGCCCTTAATGGCAAGGCTATCTTAGCATCCACACAAAGTGCTATTCCTATTCGCTTTAAGCCAAGATCAAGACAAAGAGCATTCATTTACACACCTTCACTTTAAATACTTTGTAATTTAAAACAGTTTTTTCATAAAACAAAGCCAAAGGACTTTTTAAACAATAAATTATATAGCTCAATTAAACTTAACAAGATCTTATCAATTTTAATAAATTTTGATGAGAAGTTTGTCCTAAAATTTTTGTCTTAATTTCTTTTAAATGAAGGACAAAATTTTCTTTTCCACTAAATTTGGCAAGTTTAAACCTTGCAAAGCCCCTTCTATTTACAGTTACAAGACGCGTAATGCGAAGTAACAAAGCTCACAAGTTCATTGATATAATTTCGTGCCTTTACAAACTCACTATATTTTACAAAATCTTGTGTCTTTGCTTTGCAAAGTAAAAATAACTCTTACTCTCTTCAATCTCAGCACTCATTTTATAAGCCTTTTCACACTCTTTAAGGGTTAAAATGTGAATTTATTTGAAAATTTTACACAAACTTTGATGAGAAATTTGACAAAAGCGTTTTTTCGCCTCTAAATCAAGGCTTCTTGCAAAGTAAGGGGCATAAAAGGCGAAGTAAAAAATATTTCAAAATTTCCCTTAAATTTGGCAAAATTCACAAACGGATCTTTATTTTTAATATGATTTAACTTAAAAACCCCTTGGTTTAAGTTTAATTGAGACTTAAACACTTTGTAATTTAAAACAGTTTTTGCATAAAACAAAGTCAAAAGACTTTTTAAACAATGAATTTTAATGTCCTAAATTTTTGTTTTAACCATAACGCCTTGAATTTCAAGCTTGCCGTCTAGCTCATACTCATAAATTTTATCCTTAAATTTCTTCAAGGCCTCATTTAAGCTAACCCCTCTTTTGCAAAAGGCTAGAATTTCATCCTCTTCCTCGCAAACTTCTTTAAAATCATTTCCTAAATTCAAAGAACTTGCCAAAGCCCTTGCAAAGCCCTTAAAATCACTTATTAGTTTTATTTTACCCTGGGCTAAAAGCTCATTTGTCCCATCGCTCTCACCCACCCTTTGAGGCAGGGTATAGACCCTTTTGCCAAGCCTTAGAGCGAGGTTGGCACTGTGTAAGGACCCACTTTTCATATCTGCTTGTGCTATGATTATATGCTCACAAAGTGCTATTATAAGGCGGTTTCTTAGTAAAAAATCCTCGCGTCTTGGCATATACTCGCCCTCGTTTTCGCTCAAAGCTAAGGCATCTGTGTAAATTTGTCTTATGATTTTTTCATTACTTTTTGGATAAATTTGATTAAGCCCATTTGCAAAAATACCTATGGTACAAGGCATAGCGCCCATATGTGCTGTAATATCAACGCCCAAGGCTCCCCCACTTACCACGCAAAAGCCAGCATTTTTCAAACAACTTGCAAGTTCTAAAACACAGCCTTTTGTATAAACACTCATCTTGCGAGAGCCTATGATGGCTATTTTTGGACGGTTTAAAAGAGATAGATCTCCCTTGTAATAAAGCTTCTTAACAGCTTGTTTTAAGCCCTTAAACTCCAAAGGAAACTCAGTCATTAAGTTCATCAAAAACCTCGCTTAGATACACTAAATTCACAGTTTCAAGTAGCTTCTTACTCTCAGTTAGAGCCTTGAAGGTATTTTTTCTAGGATGGGCTATGGCTATGGCAAAGCCCTTTTTGTGGGCTAGATTTACAGCCTTTTTGATCTGTTTTTTTATGGCATCAACCTCATCTGCATTGTCTAAAAAAATATCTCTTTTTATGGGAATTTGTCCAAATTCCTTAGCCACCAAAGAAGCCTTAGACGAGCCTATGGTTATGGAATCAACAAAGATTAGCCCGTGTCTTTGAAAGGATTTAAAAAGCTTTCTCATAGCCTTTATGTCGCTTGTAAATAAGCTTCCTGTGTGATTATTTATGAATTTAATCCCAGCAAAATCCCTAACCACACTATCAACAGTTAAATCTATATGCTCTTGTTCATCCTCAGGCTTTAAGGTTTGTATCTCTTCATTTTTAAAATTCATAGCAGCTAAGGGAAGATGAACCATAAAAAAGTCAAATTCCTTTGCTAAGATATGAGTTCTTGGATGATTTTTATCAGGAGGGAAAAAGCTTGGGGTCAGTTTTAGCTTACTTGCTTTTAGCCATCTTACCTGCTCGCTACTTGCCATATCATCTATAATTATGCTTAATCTTGGCTTACTTTTATCCTCTTTGAATTTTAAGCTTGTTTCCTTGCTGACATTTTTTTCCTCCTTAAAGCTAAAGTCTTTTAGCAATTTAAAAAATTCATTATCTTGATTAAAAAGCCTAGTTTTATTAAGGTCTAATTCTATGAAGATGCTCGTATTTGTATCCCTTGTAAAAACTTCATTTCTAGTCCTTAAAGCATCTGCTTGAGGCTTGAATTCTTTTGGATCATAATCAGCAAACAAGCCTTTTATAGTGCCTCCCTCTTGCTTTGTTTGATTGTTTTCTTGTATTTTTGGAGGCAAGGCTTGATTATTTTGAGCCACTGTTACTTGCAAAGAATGCACCTGTCTTTCATTAAAGAGCAAAAATCCAGCAAAGCTAGTTAAAATCACCAAGATAAAAAGCAATATAAAAATAAGATATTTATTCAATTTTTTTCTTTTTTATGAATTTAAAGCTATATTATAGCAAACTTGAAAGCTTTTGAAAAAGATCTAGCTTAATCAAAATAAGTTTTCAAATGCTTTTTACTAAAAATTTGCTAGAATTTTTAATAAAATGATTACAAAAAAGTATGTTGTGATACTGAGTGTGTTAATGTCTTAAAAAGTAGCTTTTTTAAAACGAAGCTTCTTTGATAAAAGGACAAGTTTATATAATCAACATTTTTTTAAAAAGAGCCAATCAAAACTACAAAGAAAAACAGTGAAAGATTTTTTAAAAAGCCTATCCTTTGGACTGAGTGTAAGGGAAGTAAATAACGAGTTCAAGCAGTATTTAAGAGAGCTTAATGAATGCGAGATTATCAAAGAGCATAAGGGCAAGTTTTATCTAAACAATGGCTTTGTCTTTGGTAAAATAGACATTTCAAGCAGAGGCACAGGCTTTTTAAGACCCTTTGATGAGGGTTTTAGTAGGGATTTACTCATCGAAGCAAGGGATTTAAGGGGTGCAAACTACGGCGATATAGTAGCTTGCAAGCTTTTAAGCTACAAAAGAGCTCGTCCTTGTGCGAAGGTGGTCTTAGTGCTACAAAGGGCAAATGCCACCTGCCTTGTCATCACTAAAAAATACGGCAATGCCGTGCTTGGAATGAACATAAAAACAGGGCTAAGCACGTCCTTAAAAGCAAGTCAAAAATCCCTAAAAGCCCTCCCACTTGGCTCTTTGCTTAAAATTAACAACGCAAACAACGAAATCATCGAGGTCTTAGGACACATTGACGATGAAAGTGTGGATGAGAAGATCTCCCTAGCCCTTTATAACAAAAACGATGAATTTAGCAGCACTTGCCTTGATGAGTCGGGTGCAAATGGCGATTTTGTCGATGCTAGTATGTATCCAACACGGGTAGATTTAAGGCATTTAGCCTTTTGCACCATAGACCCCATTGACGCAAAGGACTTTGACGATGCTATTTATTATGATAGCACTGAAAATGCTTTGTTTGTGGCTATTGCCGATGTGAGCGAGTATGTATTTGCTTTTAGTGCTACTGATAAGGAGGCTAGAAACCGTGGCTTTTCCATATACTTTCCGCACAAGGCTGTGCCTATGCTGCCACGAAGTTTAAGCGAAAATATCTGTTCCTTAAAGCCAAACGAGGACAGGTTAGCATTTGCCTTTAAAATCAGCTTTGATGAGAGTGGCGAGGTTAAAAAAGAGGAGCTTTTTGAGGCTATCATCAACTCCAAATGCCGCTTTAACTACGGTGAAATCGATGAAATCTTGCAAAAAAAGCCAAATTTAAGGCATTTAAATTGGCTTTACGAGCTAGTAAATAAAATGCAAAAGGAAAGAAAAAAAAGGCTTAAAAATGCCTTTGAATTTCGCACAAATGAGCTTAAAATGAGCCTTGATGAGAGGGGGCATTTGCAAGGCACAAGGTATGAAAGCGACACGCCCTCTCATCAGCTAATTGAGGACTGTATGCTACTTGCAAACAAGGTAGCAGCAAGGCTTATAGAGGGGGTGGGTATTTTTAGAAATCACGCCACGGCGGATAACAAAAAGATTACGAAACTACTCACAGAGCTTTCCCAGCTTGGCATAGATGCGAAATTCAAGCCAAATTTAGCCCAGCTTATAAAAGAAATTCAAGCCATAGCAGGTGAAATGGGACTTAGAGAAGAGGTAGATAAGCTAATAATCAAGGCTCAAAAAAAGGCTGAGTATGCAAGCCAAAACGAGGGACATTTTGGGCTTGGCTTTGAAAGATACACACATTTTACAAGCCCTATTCGTAGATATTCTGACTTAATTTTACACAGACTTTTAAAGGCGAGAAATGATGAAAAAACTTATAAATACTTGCTTTTAAACATAAATAGCATCTGTGAAGCTTTAAGCGTGCTTGAAAGGGAGGCTGATAAGGTTGCTTGGGACTTTATGAAACGCAAATTTGCAAGATGGGCTATAAATCAAGTTGGCAAACGCTTTAAGGCTTATATCATTGAAAACACGGGCATTACAATAGCCAAGCTGGACGATGAGATTAAGGGCTGTGAGGTGATTTTAAGTGAAAATTCACTGAATTTACTTGAAAAGATTGAGCTTGAAATCACAAATGCTGACATAGTAGCGGCAAAGGTTTTTGGGAGATTTTGTAGACGTTTAGAAGATGAAACTTAGCTTGAGAGGCTTTGTGAATTTTAGCTTTTTGTGTGAGTTTAAATCTAGATCTAGCTTCTTAGTTTGCTAAATAAGGATGATAGATAGCCAAAAGAAGTTATAAATTGTGCGTGAATTTATCTTGTTAAAAAGCTAGTATTTCATTATTTGCATTGTGTTTTTTCTATAAAAACTTTCAATAAAATTGAGTAAAATTTACACAAAGTATGGGTGAATTTGAAATTTTTAGGCTATAATTAGCTTTTTTAAAGAAGCTTGAATTTGTGGTATTAAGATTTTATAAAAATTCACCACAAAACATTTAAAGCTCATATGTTTAAAACAGTGATTTATTAAAAGAAAGGAAGCCAATGTCAAAGGCACTTGATCTAAGCCTTGTAATGCTAGCTGCTGGGGAGTCAACTCGCTTTAAACTGCCTTGCAAGAAGCAGTTTTTAAGGCTGGGTGGTGAGCCTTTATGGCTTTATGCAAGTAAAAATATAAGCGAGTGTTACCCCTTTAAAAAGGTGATTATAGCCTCTAATGAGCCAAGCTATATGCGTAAATTTGCCCCTCATTATGAGTTTGTAAGCGGCGGTGCTAGTAGGACTCAAAGCCTTAAAAATGCTTTAAAAAAGATTGAAAGCGAATTTGTGCTAGTAAGCGATGTAGCAAGGGTTTTAATCAGCAAGGAGCTAGTTTTTAAGCTCATTGAAAATGCCAAGAATGCCGAGTGTATAAGCCCTGCCTTAAAGGTAGCTGATACAGTGCTTTATAATGATGAGCCCATTAAAAGAGAGCAGATCAAACTCATTCAAACTCCACAGCTTTCACGCACCGCACTTTTAAAAAAAGCCTTGCAAAGTGGGGCAGAATTTACAGATGATAGCACTGCTGTGGCTAGTGCGGGGGGTAAAATTTGGTTTGTAGAAGGCGAGGAAAAGGCTCATAAAATCACCTTTAAAGAGGATTTAAAAAGACTTAAACTACCAGCACCTACAAGTGAAATTTTTTGCGGAAATGGCTTTGATGTGCATGCCTTTGGAAAAGATCGTCCTTTGATTTTAGGTGGCATTGAGGTGCATAAAAGTATGGGAGTTAAGGCTCATTCAGATGGGGATTTAATAGCACACGCTCTAATTGACGCACTTTTAGGAGCTGCTAGTTTAGGAGACATTGGCACGGTTTTTCCTGATACAGATGCTAAATTTAAAGATGCTAATTCTATGAAGCTTTTACAAACTGTGTATAAAAGGGTTTTAGAGCTTGGCTATGAGCTTGTAAATGCGGATTTAACTGTAATTGCCGAGCAGCCAAAATTAGCCAAATTCAAAGAAGAAATAGCCTTTAATGTATCAAAATGCTTGGGAGTGGCTGAGTTTCGCATAAATGTCAAGGCTACAACCAGCGAGAAGATGGGCTTTATAGGACGAGGCGAGGGCATAGGGGTGCTAGCAAATGTGAATTTGAGGTATTTTAATTGGGTTAATTATGTATGAATTTACAAGGTTTTGATTCTAAATTAGCTAGGCTTGTCTTTTGGCGATAAATCGCTTTTAACAAACTTCGCCAGACATTTCGTTTTCAGTCTAGCCTCGTTTGCCAAAAGAGCTTTCTTGCTCGAAATACTGTGTCTTAAATTTAAAATTCACGGAAAATTCATGTTTCCTTGTGAATTTTCAATGAGGGCAAAAATTTCAATAATGTTTAAAAAAGAAGCTCAAATTCAAAGCAAAAATTCAAAATCTATGTAAATTGCGAGATAGAAGTTGCAAAAATGATACACAGGCTAAAAATTGCTAAAAAGTGAAAATTTGGCTTGAATTTTAACAAAAATACTAAAATTTTTAGCTAAAATTCACACAAATTTTATAAAAATGTGTAAAATCGTAAAGGTGCAAAATGAGGGTTTTAATCATAGAAAACGAGCTATACCTAGCTCAAAGCATTGCAAACAAGCTTAGCGAGCTAGGATATAGTTGCGAGCTAGCAAATAGCACAGCTCAAATCAAAGCAAATATCCGCTATGATGTGCTTTTATTATCTACAAATGTATTAGGCTTTGAAAGGCTTATTTCACATAATAAACAAGCTGTGATTATATTGATGGTTTCTTATATAAGCGTTGATACTGTTGTTGAGCCTTTGAGGATGGGAGCAAGTGATTACATACAAAAGCCCTTTATGGTTGAAGAGCTTGTAAGAAAGATCAAACACCATCAGCACTACAAGGAGCTTAACCTCATAAACAAGGCTTATAATGATTACATAAGCTCAAAGCTCTCATCCATCAAACTTGCAAATTTTAATTACAAAAAGATAAAACCTCCCTTCGTGCTAAAAACACACAAACAAATCAACGCCGATGCCTTCGTATTTAACTACATAAAGGCTCACAGTCTTAGCTTTTCTTGTGTGGATCTTCAAGAATTTGAGCTAAGTGAAAAGCTTTTAAGAACTATGAGTAAAAATCAGCTACTTTTTATAATGAACTATCAGTGCTTAAAAAATGAGGATCAAAAACATTGGTTTAAAGAATTTGATAAAAAAACAGTCATTATACATTCAAGCTCTGAGCTAGAAAACTGTGAGCTTTTAACCCTTGATCTAAACGATGCTGAAAAGGATCTATCTAATAACGAGATCCTAACCATAGATGAATATGTTCGCTATGTAATAATAAACTATCAAAACACCCTGCCAGATACAGATCTATCCAAAAAGCTTGGCATTTCGCGCAAGAGCTTGTGGGAGAAAAGGAAGAAATATGGGCTTACAAAGAAGAGATAGTATAGTTTTAAGCAAGAGTGAATTAGAGCTTTTTAAGCTTATAAAAGAAGGAGTGCTAGGACCTTGTACTCATTTAATGGATCAAAAAGAGATCGATTTAGTGCTTAAAACTCAGCGCTTTGAAGGTGAATTTACCCCCTACACCCTTGCCTTTTCATCCCCTAAGCTAAGCTTTAATGAACTTAGTGAGAAAAAGACCTACAAGCTAGTTTGTGAAGATGAGGTGGTAGGAAGCCTTGAACTTAAAGAAAAATTTCAGATCAAAGGCGACATCAAAAGCATATTTAATCCAAATTTTTGCTACATAGATGAAACTATGAGAACTTATATAGCAGGGGATTTTGAGCTTAAAGCTTCTAAGATCAAAGATATAAAGCAAGATTTTCTTTCCTTAAAGGCTCATTTTAAAGCACAAAAAATCACAGCCATCATAGCCAATCTTGATCCCTTACATAAAGCGCACGAGAGGATTTTTCGCTGGGCTATTGATAATTCTGATCTTATAGTTATCTTTTTGATGGAATCTTACGAGCTAAATGGGCTTGACTTTGAGCTTAAAAAAAGATGCTTGGAAAAATTTGTGGATCTTTATCTGCCAAAGGAGAGGATCTTTATCTTTCCCTTAAAGGATCTTAGTCTTTTTAACGCACACTTAAATGTGATCTTAGAGGCAAAGATAGCTAAAAATATAGGTTGTAATCAGATCGTAGTGGGGCAAAATCACGCAGGGCTTGGGCTTTTTTATGAGGATAATAAAACAAAAACTGTTTTTGACGAGCTAGCCAAAAACTTTGGCATTGAGGTTACTGTGCTTCCTGAGTTTGTGTATTGCAACCAGTGCAAGATCAGCGTTTCAACGCATTCTTGTCCTCACGGACCTTCTTATCACATCAAATTTCACACAAATTCTTTGAAAGAGCTTTTAAAAACAGGGATCATTCCTCCAACCATCTTTATGAGAAGGGAGATCTCAGCTTTAATACTAAGCTATCTCTTTCCTAACCGTTTTAAAAACATCCAAATGATCTATAATGATCTCTTTCCTCATGTATTATTGCCCTCAAAAAAGATTAAAGACGAGGATCTTTACGAACAGCTAATAAGTATGTATCAGCTTACCTATATGGTTTAATGCTTTGTGAATTTTAAATGGCTTTTAAATTCAAAGCTTTTTTATACAAGGTGTTGAATTTTGTTTGTATTGTGCTGTGTTAAGTGTCTAATCTTTATCATACTGAGCGTGTGCTAAGAAGCTTAAACTTAACATTGTCATTCTGAGGGAGCGAAGTAAGCGAAGTGAGTTAAGTATCAAAAGCCTATACTTGTTATACTAAGCGTAGCGAAGTATCTCAATCATTTGTCATACTGAGCGTGTGCTAAGTATCTCAAAATAACGCAAAGTTTGTCATACCAAGCGAAGTATCTCGTAATTCAAAAAGAGATATTTCGTTTTCTACGAAAACTCAATATGACAAAAATTCAAAAAAGTTCTTAAATTCTTGTCATACCAAGCGAAATGAAGTATCTCAATCATTTGTCATACTGAGCGTGTGCTAAGTATCTCAATAAAACAGAGATATTTCGCTTTTGCAAAGCCTCAATATGACAAAGAGTTCTTCTATGTGGAAGATCTTATTTCTTTACTCTCAAAACCATTAAATGGTGGGTATAAAAAGCTTGAAAACCCAAATCCCTACCACTTGTCAAGCTGGGCAAAGTATCTTGGTATTGATTTAAAGGCTTGATTTTTCATATTTCAAACGCTTTGCAAGGCTTATTATGGCAAAGTGCTTTTGAAATTTCTATTATAAAAAGCATAAATTCACTCTATCTTCGAGGCTTAATCTACAAAAAGCTTGCTAAATTTACCCATCTTCTCAGTTTGGCTTTGAATTTAGAAAGAATTTTTTGCTAAAATCATTTTTTAAGTTTTTAAAAATGCTTAAAAATTGCATCAAATCAAGATCAAAATTATAAAAAAAGTTTAAAATTTCACAGCAAATTCACAAAGAGGCAAAGATGAAAGAAAAGATTACACAAAGGCTTAAAACAGTTAAATACCCAGGCTTTAACAAGGACATAGTAAGTTATGGCTTTGTTAAAAGCGTTGAGATTTTAAACGAGAATTCAGCAAAAATAATCTTAGAAATAGTCTCAGCAAATCCACAAACCAAGCAAGAGCTTGAAAAAAGCGTCTTAGAGGTATTAAAAGAGTTAAATTTAAATGAAATTCAGCTTACCATAAATCAGCCAGCCCCCCCAAAAGAACAAAGCAATTCCCAAAGTGGCAAGAATATAGCCCCACAAATTAAAAGCTTTGTGATGATTTCAAGTGGCAAGGGAGGGGTTGGAAAAAGCACCACAAGCGTGAATTTGGCGATTTCACTCGCACAAATGGGAAAAAAGGTGGGGCTTTTAGACCTTGATATTTACGGACCCAACATACCCAGAATGCTTGGCTGTATGGGCGAAAATCCAAGGCTTATAGACACAAAGATTGTGCCTATTTTAACTCACGGCATATTTATGATGAGTATGGGTGTGCTTGTGGGCGAGGGCGAGGGGCTGATGTGGAGGGGTCCTATGGTGATGAAGGCTGTTTCTCAGCTTTTAAGCGATGTTTTGTGGGATGAGCTTGATATAATGATACTTGATATGCCACCAGGCACAGGAGATGCCCAAATGACAATAGCTCAAAGCATACCTGTAACCACAGGTGTTTGTGTATCCACACCTCAAGCTGTCTCTCTTGATGATAGCAAAAGGGCCCTTGATATGTTTAGCAAGCTTCACATACCAGTAGCAGGTATAATCGAAAATATGAGTGGTTTTATCTGCCCTGATAATGGCAAGGAATACGACATTTTCGGCAAGGGAGGGGCAGAGCTTTTAGCAAAGGACTACAAATGCGAAATCCTAGCCCACATACCCATAGAAATGGGCATTCGTGAGGGAGGAGATAGTGGAAAGCCCGTTAGCTTTTATGCAAAAGAAAGTGAGAGTGCGAAAAGATATATGCAAGCAGCTGCTAAAATTTGGGACTTTGTAAGCGAGATAAACGCAAAAGGCGGAGCGGATAATTCAGCCATTCAGCCGACAAGGTAAGGCTTTTTGTGAATTTTAGCATTTTTTGTAAAAAAATTCACGCTTTGCGTGAATTTTTTTGAATAAAAGATGACAAGGCGAAGTATTGCGAGACGATTTTAAGGGTTGTGCGAGCAAACGAGTGCGGATAGAACAATGTGGTTCATCCGCACGAAGTTTGCGAAGCACCCCCTTAAAAGCGTCCGCAAGACAAGCCGCAAAGAAAGGAAATAAAATGAAAATTTCAACCAAAGATGAATTCAAGGCTTTCGTAGCCAAAATCGAGCAAAAACAAGGCTACAAAAAACCCCTAGCCTTTGGCATAGCCTTGCTTGATAGGGGTCAGCTAAATGCTGATAAAATCTTACAGGCTAGCTTTTTAACCGTGAATTTTAAGGAAAATTATGGAAGTGTAGCCATCTTGCTTGAAGCCTTTGCACAAAGGGGCGTGAGTGTGAATTTCACGCAAAGCGAGTTTGTGCAGCCCTTGGAAAAAAGCGACCTTGACTTTGCGCTTTCTTGCTTTACGCCCTTTTTAAATGAAAGCGGACACAAAAATGTCGAGCTTTTAAAGCTCATTAAAGAGCATTTCAAGCCTGAGCGCTTTGCCTTTGTGGCACTCTTTGAGGATTACAAGCCAAAAAGCCTTGAGGCTGTGTATTTAAAGCTTTATTTGCTTTCCTTGAAAAAGGTCCCTTTAAGAAGCCTGAATTTGGACGGAGCCTTTGGACTTTTGCCAAATGTTGCTTGGAGCGAGGATAAGCCCATTGAGCTTGAGTGGCTTCGTTTAAACGAGGCAGAGCTAAAAATCACAGACAAATATCCAAAAATCGACTTTGTGGATAAATTCCCCCGCTTTCTAGCCCACATAATTCCAGAGGATAACACGCGCATCTTAGAAAGCTCAAAGGTGAGAATGGGAGCAGCCTTGGCTGGCGGCACGACTATAATGCCCGGAGCTGCCTATGTGAATTTCAACGCTGGCACGACAGGGGCTTGTATGGTTGAAGGACGCGTAAGCTCAAGCGTGGTAGTAGGTGATGGCAGCGATATAGGCGGCGGGGCTAGTATCTTGGGCGTTTTAAGCGGGACAAGTGGCAATGCCGTTAGCATAGGCAAGGCTTGCTTACTTGGTGCAAACTCCGTTACAGGCGTGCCCTTGGGGGATAACTGCATAGTAGATGCTGGTATAGCCGTGCTTGAGGGGACTAAATTCTTTATGAATGACGAGTCAAAGAGTGCTTTAGCAAAACTAAATCCAAATTTTAGCTTTGACAAGGACATTTACAAGGGCTTGGAGCTTGCAAGGCTAAACGGACTGCATTTTAGAAT
This sequence comes from Campylobacter troglodytis, assembly GCF_006864425.1. GTDB lineage: Bacteria > Campylobacterota > Campylobacteria > Campylobacterales > Campylobacteraceae > Campylobacter_D > Campylobacter_D troglodytis. The sequence goes on from NZ_QHLI01000014.1 coordinate 41,408, forward strand.
GAACTCACAAACAGGACAAATGACTGTGTCTTTGAATAAAAAGGCGGTGAGATTGAATGAGGCTTTGCACTAATTAGCTTACTTTATGAATTTTAGTGGCGAAGTTTTACATTTCGTAGCTTGTTAATTTTGCCTAAATTTTTAGTATTTTTTGAATTTTAGCCCTTTTTGTGGGCTTTTTTGAATTCTAGCTGAATTTTGGGCGTTTTTTGTGAATTTTGTCTTAATTTTCACACCACGCCGTCATTGCGAGCAGTTTTTTGCAAAAAAACTGCGTGGCAATCCATAAAATTCACAAGACTGGCTCGGCTTTTAACGATAAAATGATTTTTGTGCGTTTGGCAGATTACTTCGTTTTCAGTCTAGCCTCGTTTGCCAAAAGCGATTTTAGCCCCAAATACTGCACCTTTGACTTAATTTAATGGAAAATTCAAGCTTTGCCTAAATTTTCGCTGTAGTTTTTTGCGAGTTTTAGCATTAAATAAGCCTAAATTTAAACTTGATCTTAGAGCTTATTAAATAAAATCTTATAAACAAAAATTCAAGGTTTTTAATGAAAAAACTAGCCTTAATTTTAATCTTTCTTCTTAGTGTGTCTTACTCAAAGCCAAGTGAGAAGGACTTAAAAAGTGAGCCTTTAAGCCAAGAAGCAAAGCAAAGTTTCATCATAAAAGAAGCCTTAATGCTTGAATTTAAAGGCAAAAGATATAAAATTTTCAAGGCTTTAAGCAAAAACTTCTCTCCCACAAAAGAAGCAAAAGCCTTTTATCTACTTGATGCAAACAAGCATTTTGTCTTGCTTTTAAACGGTTTAGCAAAGCAAAATTTCAAATCAAACACACCCTTCATCATCATTGGCATAGGTTATGATATAAATGAGGGCTATGATGTTGAGCAAAGAACAAGGGATTACACTCCAAAGGTTTTGGGAAAAGACTATGAGAGGGGTGGTGGCGAGGGTGAATTTTTTCAATTCTTAGATACAAGGCTTTTGCCAAGCCTTAAAAAAAGCTATCCAAAGATCCACAAGCAAGCCCTTTTCGGACATAGCTTTGGCGGGCTTTTTGCCCTAAATGCCCTCATTAATCACAAGCTCATTTTTGATAGCTATTTCATAGCCTCGCCCTCTTTGTGGTGGGGAAATGGGGAGTTTTTGAAAAAATTAAATACCAGCAACTGTCCTCACATTTTAATTTTAAAAGGAGAAAAAGAAAAAAACCGTGCAAACTCAATGACTGTTTCAGCCTTGATAGAAAATTTTTTAAGCAAATGCAGGGTGGATTTTAAGAAATTTAAGGATCAAACGCATGGTGCTGTCATTTTACCAGCTTTGATCTTTGCATTTAAAGAGTTTGTGAGATAAATCTTAGCCTTTATTTTGCATATGTGTTTGTAAATTGTTGCTAGGTTTTTGGGATTTTTAAATTCGGCTTGGTTTGTTAATGTAGATTACTGAATACAAAGAACAGATAGCGGACTGTTTGAGTGCTTTTGCTTAGATTGCAACTTTGTGAAATTTGGCTAAATCTTAGATTTTATTGAGTAAAAATTTACAAGGTAGATTCGTCCGCAGATTACTGAAAACGGAGTATAGATAGCTGACTTGTTGCGCGAATTTACTTTGACAAAAAGCTCGTATTCTGCATTCTGTAATCCGTATTCTATATGCACCTTGAATTTTTTAATGACAAATTCACATCTTGTGTGAATTTTCGCTTTATATCACCCTTTTTATCGTAGAAAAAAATTTATAAATTCAAAGTTTTAAACAAGCTTATAGATTTAAATATTACAAAGCCTAAATTTTCGCTTTGCTTTTGATAAATTTGCAAATTTTAGCATTTTAAAAAGCTGAATTTTAATTTTGTTTTTTGCAAATTTTAAATTATCGCTACAAAAGATTAATCAATTAATATTTTTAAAGATCTTTTCAAAACAAGATTTTAGGCTAAATTCAGTTTGAAACTAAGAGGGTTTTAAAATTTTTCTAGCTTAATATATCATAAATCTTTTTTTGCTAAAATTTCAAGGTAGTTTTATTTAGGATATGAAGTTGAGAATTTTACTAATCTTAAGAGGAAATTATTTTAACGGACAAAAGCCCTTTTTGATTGACAATGAGCTTATGCCTTACACCTTAGATTTAGAGGAGCTAAGATTTTTAGCAGGTGGGTATAGGGTTTTAAGCAATGGCTACAAAAGCCTTGATTACCGCAATGCAAGTGAGATTTTGAAGGTTTTGTTTGATTTTTTAGAACTAAGAATGAGCAAGGGCGAATTTTGCATCGTAAATGCTCCAAATGCTAATAATTCCTTGCTTAAAGAGTATAGCGATCTGGCTAATAAATACCGCTACAAGCTTTTTATCATTGATTTTAACAAACTAAGCCTTGAGGAGTGTAAGCAAAAAAACCTAGCCCTAGCAAGGCAAAAGGGCTTTTTTGTCCCAGAGCATATACTTGAAGCCATTGATTATTCTTTAAAAAAAGAAAAGCTTTCTAAAAAATACCAAATTTTAGCCCCAAGCGAGTGGAAAACCTGTCTTTACAAGCTAAGTAATCTCAGTGCTTATAAGAAAATTCACCACATAGGCGACATTCAAGGCTGTTTTACCGTGCTTAAAAAGGCTCTTTCTAAGATCAAAAAAGATGAGTTTTATGTATTTTTAGGAGATTATATAGACAGAGGCATTGAAAATGATGAGGTGATTAAGTGGCTTTTTGAGATTAAGGATCTAGATAATGTCATCTTGCTTGAGGGAAATCACGAAAGGCATTTGATTAGTTGGTCAAATGATGAGGTGGTAAATTCAAGGGAATTTAACGAAAACACCCTCAGTGATTTTAAAAGAAGCAATATTAGCCCCAAGGATACAAAAAAGCTTTGTTCTTATTTTAAGGAATGCTTTTGCTATGAATTTAATGAAAAGATAGTTTTTTGCTCTCACGGAGGGCTAAATTTCTTGCCTAGTAATTTAGAAGAGCTAAGCTTCGTGCCAACTGAGGATCTAATTATGGGCATTGGAAGCTATGATGATAGTAAGCTTATAGCAGAGCAGTTTTGCCAAAACACGCCCTCTAATACCTACGAGCTTTTCGGACACAGAAATAGACAAAAACTACCCATTCAACTTGCTTCTCGTGCCTTTTTGTGTGAGGGCAAGGTAGATGCTGGGGGCTTTTTGCGCGTGGTAAGTCTTAGTAAGGATGGCTTTGAGTGCAAGAATATTAAAAATACCGTGTATGGAAGGTGAAATTTTAGGGCTTTTTAAATTTTTCAAAACTTTTTAAAAATGTTTAAGGTGAATTTTTTAAGACTTTTTTAAATTTTTCAAAGATTTTTAAAACGGCTAAGAGAAAATTCTATTAAGTTTAATTGAGTCAAAAAAATTTTTTCAAAGATATAAATAAGCCTTAAAGGCTTTGTTGAGTTTTGAATTTAAGAGGACTTGATAGCTTTAATGAGCTAATTTTACTTTAAAAAACGACAAGGCTTTGTGAAAGTTCTATGTTTTTAAAGAAGGCTATGTTTTTAAAAAAGCCACGGTAAAATCAGCAAAATTCACAAGCCTTCAATGCAAAAAGGCATTAGGTTGATTTTATCAAAACGCATTGATTTTTATATCTTAGAGTGTTAAGCTTTTAATGATCTTATCACGCTAAACATTGCAAGATATTAAATTTCTTAGTTTCTTACAAGGCTTAGAATCTTGCGTTAAAAGAGCTTCATAAAATGACAAATGAGGCAAAAATTCAGTCTATTTTTATACTGAATTTGTGAAGATCTAAAAGCGAAGTTGTTTATAAAAATGACCAGTTTATGAGCTAGATCAATGCATAAAAGAGTTTAAATTTAGCAAGGGTGAAGAATGAACCGTTTTATTTGGCAGTATTTATTTGGCATTGTTTTTGTGGCATGGATTTTTATTTCAAACACGGCTTGGGATTTTAGTGTGGCCTGGGGCATTCGTAGCATAGGCATTTTGCTACTTTTTATTGGCATAGTTGGAAGACTTTATGCTACCATTTTTATAGGTGGGATGAAAAATGAGGGGCTAGACGGCACAAAATTCATTGATTACGGCGCTTACAGCCTGTGTAGAAATCCGCTTTATCTCTTTTCTTTTGTAGCCTTTGTGGGACTTGTAGCATTAACAGCACAGCTTATTCTCGTTTTTATTAGCATTGTGTTTTATTTAACTGTGTATCGATATACCATTTTAAGCGAGGAAAGATATTTAAAAGACCGTTACGGGGCTGTTTATGAGGAGTTTTTGCAAAACACCTCTCGCTTTTTGCCTAAATTTAGAAATTTTCACTGCCCTGAAAAGATAGAGGTTCGACCTGCCTTTTTACATAAGGAGCTTTTAAGAGCCTTAAACTGGCTCTTAGCTGGCATAGCCTTTGTGGCACTTGGTATTTTACATAGCCTAGAATGTTTGCCAAATTTTTTTGGGGCATATTAAGCAAAGTTATGATAATATTAAGTTTTCAAAAGGAAAGCAAATGAAAGATTTTTTCAAGGGAAAGACCCTAGTTGTAAGCGGCGGAACGCGTGGCATAGGCAAGGCTATAGTTTATGAGTTTGCCAAAATGAATGTAAACATAGCCTTTACTTACAACTCAAATGCCGACATAGCAACAAGTATGGTAACTGAGCTGCAAGATACATACAAGATCAAAGCAAGGGCATATGAGTTTAATATCTTAGAGCCTGAAAGCTACAAGGAGCTTTTTGAAAAGATAGATGAGGACTTTGATAGGATTGATTTTTTCATCTCAAATGCCATCATCTCAGGACGTGCTGTGGTAGGAGGCTATACTAAATTTATGAAGCTAAAACCAAGAGGCATTAATAATATCTTCACAGCCACAGTCAATGCCTTTGTAGTAGGTGCCCAAGAAGCAGCCAAAAGGATGGAAAAGATAGGAGGGGGTAGTATAATAAGCATCTCCTCAACAGGAAATCTCGTGCATATTGAAAACTACGCAGGACACGGCACAGCAAAAGCCGCTGTGGAAGCTATGGCAAGATATGCAGCTTGTGAGCTTGGCTGCAAAAACATAAGGGTAAATGTAGTAAGCGGAGGACCCATAGACACAGACGCCTTAAAAGCCTTTACAAACTATGAAGAGGTAAAACAAGCTACCATAGATTTAAGCCCACTTGATAGGATGGGGCAGCCTCAGGACTTAGCAGGTGCTTGTCTTTTCTTGTGCTCTGATAAGGCTAGCTGGGTTACAGGGCATACCTTCATAGTAGATGGAGGCACTACCTTTAAGTAAGCTTATGAATTTCGCAAAAATCTTAAATTTAGGCTCAATTAAACTTAAACCAAATTGAAAGGTTTTTAAGTTAACGCCTATGAAAAATAAAAGTCCGTTTCCGAATTGTCTCAAAAGAAATTTAGGGACATTTTGCGTTATTTTTTACTTCGCCTTGTGGCTCGTCCCTTTGCAAGAATTGATTTAGAGGCTAAAAAATTGCCCAAATTTGTCAAATTTCAGAACAAAGTTGTGTGTAAAAGCAAATTCGCATTTTGATAACCAAAGAATGCGAAAAAATCTCAGCAGTGAAATCAAAGAGGGTGAGAGCTACTTTGGTACTCGCAGAGTGCGTGGAAAGCGTGGGCGTGGGGCTGGCAAGAAAACGCCTGTGTTTGGAATGCTAAAACGCAACGGTTGTGTCTATACGCAGATCGTCAAACACTGCTCTGCCAAAGAGCTACTGCCGATTATAAAGGACTTTTCGGAGCTTAAAGAAAGTGAAATTTACAGCGATGGATTAAAATCCTACGGTGCCTTGGTGGATTTTTTGCTTCGTTTCGTCTTGCAACTGCGTAGCAGAAGGAGCAAAGGCACATTACAAGGTAAAACACTCTAAAAATGAGTTTGCAAATGGACGAAGCCATATCAACGAAATTGTGAATTTCTGGGGATTTGCGAAGTTGACACTTGCTAAATTTAAAAGCACAAAAAAGAAAATTTTGTCCTTCACTTAAAAGAAACGCAATTAAGACGAAAAATTTAGGACAAAATTCTCATCAAAATTTGCTGAAATTGATAAGAGAAAATCCTATTAAGTTTAATTGAGCCTAAATTTAATATAAATTTGATTTTTAAGCAAGCTACTTAAATGGCTTTTATCTTGCTTTGTCAAATTTTAATCTCTTGTGATGCTCTAAGCTCTTTGTGCTGATTTTAATAAGCCAAGGAGCTTGTTTTTTGTGTTAAATTTTTGCAAACGAAAGATAAGTTTGCTTTGTGCTTAAATTTAACATTGATATGTTTAGCTTATATAATGATAGATGATGATGTTTTTAGACTAAAATTTCATAGAATTTTCTTTTATCAACTTTAATTTGATTAGAATTTTGTCCTAAATTTTTATTCTTAATTTCTTTTAAATGATAGATAAAATTTTCTTCATACCACGCAATTTATCTAAGACAAACTAGCAAAACACATACTACTTTGCAGTTACAAAAGCACGAAGTAAAAATAGATTTTTCTTACTAACCTCACATCCATGCTTAGCACACACAAAACTTGCCCCTTTTTTTACACAGTTGAAAATGCAAGGAGGCAAAAATATCCCATCTTCAATCTCACCGCTCAGCTCATAAATAAGCCTTGCTTGTTTGAAACTTCGTTTTGTTGATTTTTCACTCTCAGTAAGGATGAAAATGTGAATTTCTTGCAAATTTTTATTCACGAAAACACGAGAACTTTTGCAAATTTCAGCAATTTTTAGACTCTAAATTAAGTGTTTCTTACAAAGTGAGGGACACAAAAATACTTTAAAATTTACAAATACATTTGGCGAAATTTACAAATAAAGCCTTGTTTTTCATGGGCTCTAACTTAAAAACCCTTTGTTTTAAGCTTAAGGTTAGTATTTTGTTTTAAATTTTTTAAATACAAGATAAGCTTATTTTGTGCTTAAATTTGGATCTTTATACTTAAATTTAACATTAATATGTTTAGCCCATATAATGATAGTTAAACGAGTGATAAAACTTATTTTTGATATAGCAAAAAGTCTTTGCTGTGTAATTGTTAATTTCTAAGCTTATATCATTTTGTTATCTTGTCTTAGCAAAAAGTGCTAAGAATAAAATAATAATAAAATAAAAAAACAACACAAGGCTTATTGCCTTGTAGATCAATGCAGAGCCTAGATCAAGTTGAAATAAATGCACGCCCCAAAGCCACATTAAGACAAATAAAGGAAGTAAAAACCACGCACTTATCCCGCAATCACTCAAACGATTTGCAGTGCTTACGAAAAAGATCGGAATTGCTACGGCAAGAATGCTTGAAAATCCAAAGGCAAATAAGGTCATTAGGTCGCCTAAATGCCATTTTGGATGCTTAATATCAAATGCGATTCTAAAAAACCGCCTTGTCAAACTTATACCTTGCAAGATGGTTGCTACAGCAAAAATACCAAAAATCACCACACTAAGCCAAAATATGATATATTTCTTGCGAGTAAGCCTTGCATTAAAATTTAAATAAATCATATTCACAAGTGGTGGGACAATCAATTTGCGATAGAATTTTTTAACACAAACTAAAAGGTAGGCTAAGTAGTTTATTTTTCTAAGCTACCTTTATGAATATTAAGTTGTTCTAAAACAAGCTGACTGTTTAAATCATAGTAAGCTTTATAAATACTTAACTCATATCCTTCGCCTATACCCATATCAGCAAGTAGCCTTATACCATCTATCAAAATAAGCTTTTGTATCCACCAAAGCTTGTGCGTGAAATTTGATTTTGGCCACAAATGAGTAAAAATTAACATTGCTGTATGTGTGGCTAAAATGATATTTTATCTTGTAGGGACCATTTATGTGGATTTGATATATAAATTACATTGCTTTTAGAATCATAAATCATTTTTGATTGTCTCAGATTTTCGCTTTCTAAAAATTTTTGAATTCTTTTATCTTTTTTCACCAATGGAGATAAAGATATAGGATTAGCAAAATTATTTTCTTTTAAAACTTTGTTTATGTATAACTCTGCTATAAAATATCCTCCCACAGATTGTGCGTTTGCAAAATAACTTCTCAAACTTTCATTATATTGCTTTTTGTTTGTGGATATAACAATGGGATAATCAATAATCTTGCCAATATTATAACCATCTTTTAAAGACAAGCATTGAATAAATTTTTCCATATCAAAAGATATAAAAGAAATTGCTACTGCAGAATCGCTAAAATCTTTTTTGTTCTTAGCAATTTGTAAATAATGTTCATTTTCTCTTAATTTTAACAATCCAAAAGCTATGTTATAGAAGCCGATGTTGTATGTAAAAATCCCATAAATATACCAATCGTCATAATAATTTTGCACTTCTAATCCATTGATTTGAGAGATTTTAGCCTTTAGCAATATTTCAGCTAGTGATAGTGGCACACAAATAACAATTCGTCTTGATTGATTTCTGCGGCATATACAAAGTCATTTTGCGACAAAAAATTGCCCAAATCGGTTTCATTTAGGATATTTGAAACATTTGTCCGCAATTTATTTTTATCATCTCTACTATGTCCATTCCCCTCCCACTCTCCTAAAAACCTCAAAGGTAGCTTAAATTCAACATTTATATATCCTCTATTTACATCATCATTTGTGAGTTGAATTTTTTGTGAGGCCTTGTTGTTTGCCTCGTGCTTATTTGTTAGGGGGATATTTGGCTGTAAAATTTTCTTTACCATTTAATTTAGAAATAATTATTTTAATAAAAGGATAAATTCAAAAAGCAAGGTTTTATTAAATTTTGCTTTGCTTGATTTATAAACACTTTCTTTTGCTTACTTTATAAGATCTTCACTTAAATTTGTCCTTATGCTCATAGTGCTATCTTCTAATTTTGTTCTGCTTGTTTGAAGTTGATTGTAACAAAATATGCTTAGTTCTTGTGAGTGTTGATTATAGCAAAAAATGGGTGTGTATTTTGTGATCTTGCCTTTGCTCTTTTTTTCTAAATGTTTTAAATTTATACCCTTGCTTTGAGCTTCAATTTCTTTTAAATTGGCGATTGATACTTTTAGCTGATATAATTACGGCTGAAAGATTGGTAAAATCGATGTTAAATAAGTATATATTTTTGCCCTACATTTCGGAGCGAAAATTTAGGCAGATTTTAGAGTGTTTTTGTGCTGACATTTGTGTGAGCAAAATTGCCATTTTATGCAAGGTTTCACGCCCTTGTGTGAATGCAATTGTGCAGCAAGCTTTTGATAGCCAAAGAGTGTGAAAAAATCAGCAAAAC
>NZ_QHLI01000015.1 GCF_006864425.1 Campylobacter troglodytis
GCCATCAAGCCCTTTAAGCCTTTCATTTCCTATGCAAATGCCTATATTCCAAACACTTCGCTCTTGCTTGTCATTGTTTAAATGCTTCATTGTTTTGTAGTTAAAGGTGTATTTTGAATTCTTACTCTTACTACACCAAATCAAAGTCTCGTGAGCGTTACAAAGCCTTGTGCCTTTAAAATTTGGCACAGGGTTTGGCTTAGCCCAAATGACATCATTAAGTATCCAAAAGCCTAAATCTTGCATTATATAACCAAGCCTAAAAATGTTTTGAAACGAGCCTATAACCCAAATGCTACCATTTTCTTTAAGCACACGGCGACACTCACAAAGCCAAGCCTTGCAAAATTCATCATAATGCTTTAAGGACTCAAATTTATCCCACTCATCCTCCACACCGCTGAATTTCTCGCCACTCGTGCGAAGTAACTCACCCTCTGTTTGCATAAAATATGGCGGGTCGGCAAAGATTAAATCCACGCTTTTATCAGGCAAGGTTTTAAGAATTTGCACACAGTCGCCTTGCAAAATCTCGTCTAAAACTAAATCTTTCATTTCAAAAGTCCTTATAAATTTTCAAACTGCATACAAGATTATATTACGGCATTATAAACTAATGCAATTTTTTAATTTAAAAGCCCTTTAAACGCTTTTTAAAGAGAGTTTAAAAGGCTTTTAAAAAAGCATTTTATAAAAAGTCTAAATGGTTTTGAGCTTGAATTTAAGGCCCTAATCTTAGGCTTAAATTGAAATGTTTTTAAGCATTGAGCCTTAAAAAATTCAAAGTTCTTATTTTTTGTCTCTTTTGTAAAAAGCCTTGAATTTAAAGCCTTGAATTTTAAAACAAAAAGGGCTAAATCCACCTCAATAGGATTTTCAAAATGCCTTAAACCATCTTTTATATTTCTTGAAATGGGTTGAGTTTAAGAAATTAAAATCTAGCTAGGCTAGCTTTTGCCTTTTAGCCTTTTTTAAGATCCTTTCAAGTAAGGTGCTTAAAATTTTAAGGCTTTAAATTTGCAAGGCAAAAGATTTTAAAGCCTCTTTGAATTTAAAATGAGTTTGTATTTAAGCCTTTATTTTTTCATACTCTAAGCCAACATAAACCTTCCCCTTACTTTCTATGACAGGTCTTTTGATGAGGCTTGGGCTTTGTAAGATTAGCCTTTCAAGCTCGGTTACACCTTTTGAATCTTGCATAAGATTAGCTATTTTTTCTTTATTTAATCCTAATTTTTTAGCTGAAATGCCTGAGGAGTTTATAAGCTCGTTTAAGGCTTTTTGTTCTAGCCACAATTTCAAAGTAGCCTCATCAAGCTTTTTAATGTCGCAAAAGTCATATTTCAAGCCTAAGTTTTGTAAAAATTCACAGCCCTTTTTTACTGAGTTGCAATTTTTGATTCCATAAAGTTTCATTTTTATCCTTTGAATTTAATCTTAATAATTTTAGCAAAAGTGCTGTTTAGATTTTGTAAAACTGTAAGTTTGCCTTGAAAGCTTGTATGCTTTGAGTGAGAAATTATGAGTTTGTAAGAGGCAAAATTTGTGGTTTTGTTTAAAAAGCCTTGATTTATCATACAAACTAGTCTTTTGAAAAATAGCAAACTGTGGCAAGATAAAAAGTTCTTTATAAAAAGCCTAGTTTTAAAAGCACTAGGCTTTGGGTTTGTTTTAAAGAGTAACTAAGCTACTTAACCCTTTCACAAAGGCTTTGAATTTAAGTCTTTAAATTCAGCTTACTTACATTGAGTTTAGAAATTCAGTCCAATTAAGACACAAAGCCTTAGTTTTTTTGCGTCCTAGCCTTTTTTACAAAATCGGCTATTAAAAAGGCTATTTCTAGGGCTTGTTCGGCATTTAGCCTTGGATCGCACTGGGTTTCATAGCGGGTTTGAAGATTTTCTGGGGTAACATTTCTGCCAACGCATTCTGTAACATCTTGTCCTGTCATCTCCAAATGCACCCCACCCGCATAAACGCCCTCAGCATAGGCTATCTCAAAGAAGGCTTTAAGCTCAGCTACAATCTTATCAAATTCACGGGTTTTAAGATTACCAGCCTTCACTGTGTTTCCATGCATAGGATCTATGCTGTAAATGAGATTTAAGCCCTCGCTTTTTAGCCCTTTTAAAATGGGAGGTAAATTGCTTTCTATCTTATCAGCACCCATTCTGATGATGAAATTTAGCCTTCCTGCTTCGTTGTTTGGATTAAGAGCGGCTGCAAGGGCTTTGATCTCATCTGGCTTTGCTGTGGGTCCTACCTTTACTCCTATGGGATTTTTAACCCCACTTAAAAAATGCACATGAGCCTCATCAAGCCCACGAGTTCTTTCTCCTATCCAAAGCATATGAGCAGAGCAATCATAAATGTCCCCACTGGTGCTATCTACACGGGTTAAAGCCTCCTCATAAGGTAGCAACAAGGCTTCGTGTGAGGTGTAAATGCTAGTTTCTCTTAAATTTGGCACATTCTTTGAGCTGATGCCACAAGCTTCCATAAAGGCAAGTGCTTGAGAAATTTGCTCACTTAAAGCCTCATAACGACTTCCAAGCTCAGCCTTTTTCAAAAAACGCAAATTCCAATTATGCACCTGATGTAAATCCGCTAACCCCCCTCTTGCAAAGCCTCGCAGTAAATTCAAGGTAGCAGCACTTTGATAATAAGCCTCAAGCATTCTTTTTGGCTGAGGTACCCTTGCTTCTTCATTAAATTCAAAGCCATTTATAATGTCGCCTCTGTAGCTAGGAAGACTAAGTCCGTCTAAATCCTCATAATCGCTACTTCTAGGCTTTGCAAACTGCCCTGCTAAACGTGCCACCTTTACCACAGGGCAACCTCCTGCAAAGGTCAGCACAATTGCCATTTGCAAGATGAGCTTAAACATATCTCTAATATTTACAGCACCAAAATTCTCAAAGCTCTCAGCACAGTCTCCACCTTGTAGCAAAAAGGCCTCTTTGTTTGCTACAAGTGCGAGTTTTTCTTTTAAATTCCTAACCTCTCCTGCGAAGATAAGAGGGGGTAATTTTTCTAGTCTTTGTAGGGTGCTTTGAAGTTCTTTGTCATTAGGATAAGTAGGCTGCTGCTTTATGGGAAAGGATCTCCAACTTTCTTTGCTCCAAGTCATAATATAGCCTTAAAAAATCTTTAATTTTTTAGCTCTTTGATACGAGCAGCCTTTCCTCTTCGGTTTCTTAGATAATAAAGCCTTGCACGGCGAACCCTTCCCTTTCTAAGAACGGTTATTTCTTCTAAGCTCTCACTATAAATAGGGAAAATTCTCTCAACTCCAACCCCATTAGCACCTATCTTGCGAACAGTAAAGGTCTCGCCAACCCCTACTCCTCTTCTTACTATGCAAACGCCTTCAAAATTTTGTATGCGGCTTTTTTCTCCCTCTTTTATGCGAATGGCAAGTCTTAGAGTATCTCCAGCACGAAAACTAGGAACCTTCTTTACTTCAAGTTGCTTTGCTTCAAACTGCTCTATGAATTTATTTCTCATCATTTATCCTTTAAGTTGGCTTTTTGAGCCAAAAATGGACGAAAAAACTTCGTCTTACACAAAGATAATTTGTGTTTTAAATCGCTAATTTTAGCGTGATTTCCCTTTAAAAAAGCTGAAATAGAGCTTAATTTCTCTCCCTCTTTTTCAAATTCAAAGGGCTTACTAAAAGAGGGTGCTTCTAAGAGATCATTTTCAAAGCTTTCCTCCTTTAAGCTTTCTTCATTGCCAAGAACCCCTTTGATATTACGAGCTATGCTATCACAAAGCATTAGGGCTGGCAGTTCTGCGCCCGTTAGCACAAAATCACCCACACAAAAAAGCTCATCGGCAAAATTCTCAATCACCCTCTCATCTATGCCCTCATAACGACCACAAACAAAGCACAAATGCTCTTCTTTTGCTAATCTCTTGGCATCCTTTTGCTTAAAGGGCTTAGCAACAGGGCTTAAAAAAATGAATTTAACGGCATTATCTTGTTTTTTTATGTGTAAAAGCGTATCAAATAGAGGCTGAATTTGCATTAAAAGCCCTGCACCTCCGCTTATTTGGTAATCATCTACCTTTTTGTGTTTGTTCAAACTAAAAGCTCTTGGATTAAAAAAGGCTATTTCAAAGAGCTTGTTTTCAAGTGCTTTTGCAAGTATGGAGTCCTCAAAATAAGGCTTGATTAGGTTTGGAAAGATACTAACAAAGCTAAATTTCATTTTGCTTCCTTTAAAGGCGGTTAAAAAAGTGCTTTTTGGCTTGATTATAGCAAAGTTGATTTAAATCACAAGCAGATTTAAAAATCAAATTTAAGCTATAAACTTGGCTTTTAATCAAGCAAAGATAAAAATCTACATTGAATTTTTCTACAAAAGTATTGATTTTAGACAAAATTGGTCATTCTACTAAGAAGCCAAAAATCTAGCATTTTCGCAAAAATGCCACAAGTAAAACTTATAAAAATTCACGCAAAATAGTGAATTTTAAGCCTCTTATCTACAAAAGACAAAGAATAACAAAAGAATATTTTTTGACAAAAAGTCTTTAAATTCAAGGCTTAAAAAATTTACACTGTTTAAAAAGGCTTAATTTTTTAGGATATAAACTGTGAATTTTAAAAAAATTTAGCTAAAATGTCTTTTTATTTTGCAAAAAAGGACAAAGATGGCTACTTATGCTATGGGAGATTTAAAAAAGGGCTTAAAGATTGAAATAGATGGAATTCCTTTTAAGATAGTGGAGTATCAGCATGTAAAGCCGGGCAAGGGGCCTGCCTTTGTTAGGATTAAAATAAAATCATTTTTAGACGGCAGGGTGCTTGAAAAAACTATGCACGCAGGGGATAAATGCGAGGCACCAAATCTTGAAGATAAAAAAATGCAATACCTCTATGATGATGGGGAAAACTGTCAGTTTATGGACACTACTACTTATGAGCAAGTAGCAATTAGCGTAGATGATGTAGGGGAGGCGAAAAAATGGATGCTTGATGGGATGATGGTTGATGTGATGTTTCACAATGGCAAAGCCATAGGAGTTGAGGTGCCTCAGGTGGTGGAGCTTAAAATCATACAAACCCCTCCAAATTTCAGAGGAGACACTCAAGGATCAAATAAAAAGCCAGCCACCCTTGAAACAGGAGCTGTGGTGCAAATACCCTTTCACGTCCTAGAAGGAGAGGTTATAAGAGTAGATACTGTGCGTGGAGAGTACATAGAAAAGGCTGGAAAATAAGGCATTTATTTTAAAGAATGAGGCTTTAAGCTTGAATTTTTAGCTCTTTTTAGGCTCAAAAGGTGTTCATTTTAGATGAAATATTATAACTGTAATTTTAAGCAAAGAATTTAAGCATTTTAGCAAAAATCTCACAAGCAAGGTTGTAAGAATTCACGCCTTTGCTTGAATTCTTTTTAGCTTATTCTTCACAAAAAATTCAAATTGACAAAACATCACGACTTTGAAAAATCCCACAAATTAACATTGGCTATTTTAGTTTTTTAAAATAGAACCTTAACATTAGTAAAATTCACGCCTTTGCTTGAATTTTTTGAGTTTCTTTGCCACAAAAAAAATCAAAAAATAATGCCTTTTTTGAAAAATAAACCTTAAATTTATGCCCTCTTTTGAATTTAAACTCTCAAAAAAGAAACTTAATTCAATTAAACTTACATCAAAGGGTTTTTAAATTAAGATCTATAAAAAACAAGGCTTCTTTGCTAAGTTCTCAGATCGAAGTTAATAAATTTTGAGCTATTTTTACCTAGCTTTTATCATGTCTTTTAAAGATTTATACAAAAACTTTTATGTTTGACAAAATCTGCTTAAAGAAAACATAATGGCAAAAGATAGCGTAAAACACTTCAAATTCAAAATTTGCAAAAGAAAGCAGATTAAGCACATAAAGAATTTTTTGCTTAATGCTCTTATAGCTTCGTGATAGAAGAGGCCTTGCAAGGGCTAGCTTAGCTCAGTTTCAGATCAAGGAAATTTTCACGCACTTAAAAGAGGCTGAATTTAGTTCTAATACGAAAATTCAAGATCAAGCTTTGTATAAAATCTTACTAAAAATGATAAGATAAAATCCGCTTAAGTTTAATTAAGCCAAAATTAAAATGAATTAGAGAAAATCCTAGGTAATTTTAGGCTAAGAGTATCAATCGCCAAAAATTTATTATTCATTTAAAAGAAAGGAATTTGCATACAATACAAAAAATTTAGGGCAAAATTCTCATCAAAATTTATTAAAATCGCTAAGAAAAAATCCTATTAAGTTTAATTGAATCTTAAATTTGATGAAAATTGATCTGGAAAAATCAAAGGTAATTTTAGGCTAAGAGTATCAACCCTCTAAATTTTAATTTGACAAAATCCATAAAAGTTTAATTGATCCTTGAATTTAAAAGCAAGAAGAGGTTAGTAAGCTAACCTCTTAGTTTATGAGCTAGAAATCATATCTAGCCTGAAAGCGAATGGCATTTTTTGTGCTTGTTGCATCTTTTGAAGCCCCAAGTCCGTTTTTTGCCTTTGTGTTAAGATATGAGTAGTAGGTTAAAAAGCTTAGGCTATCATTATACTTCCAGCTAATTCTAGCCACGCCTTCCATCTTTTTACCCCCACCGTTTCTTGCATCAAAGGTAGCTGAGCCAGAGCCTATCTTGGTTCCTCCATAAACCCCTCTAAGTCCTATTCTTATATCAGAGGGCAGGGTATAGCCAAGATCAAAATACCCATATCTATTTTGCCCCTGTGATAAAACAGCCCAAGAACCTCTTTGATAAAAGATCTCTGTGCCTATAAAGAGATCCCCATCATTTCCTGTAGGCTCTTCAATGGTGTTGAGTGTGTATTTTTGCTTTTTACCAAACATAATGCCGCCCAAACTAGCATCAAAGCCGTGGGCTTTAATCTCGCCTTTTAGATTGACAAGTTGACCGTTGTCTAAATTTACAAGCTCTTTAAGCTCCTTATTAACTGTGTTGCCGTAGTAGTTTGCATGAAGTCTCCAGCTAGCATCCTCTGAAAATTGCAAGTTATAATCAAGCTTTAATGCCCAAAGATTGGCAGTTTTTTGCCAATAAGCACCCCAAAGCTCAGCCTTGAAACCCTCAAAATCACCAAGCACAGCACCTCCGTACATATTATATTTATACAGCCTTGCATTCCAGCTTCTAGCAGTGTCTTGACTTAGGGTTGTAGTATTGTTTGCAGCAAGCCTATTTCCTATCAAATAAGTAAAATTCGCCTCATCATCTCCTGCTGCATTATTTGCCCCATCATCCTCAAAGCTATCTACTGCAAAAAGTGCCACAGTTAAACCATCCACAGAATAAGAAGCCTTAGCAGCCATACCAGCTAGATCATCGGTCCAAACTGTGTTAAGATTTTGACGACCAAGCTTTAAATTCAAGCCATAATCAGCATTTGCATACTCCAAATAGGCTTGTTTTAGATTAAAGGTTCTATTTGTAACAGCTCCTTGTGGCCAATTTCCTTCAGCAAAGCTGTGGTTGTTGCTAGAATGAAGAAGTTGTCCGAAGATACTAAAGCCATCTCCTATATCAGCCTTCACTCCAAGTTCTACCCTATATCTATGAGTTCCTGGATATGGCACTCCTGCTGCATTTAGATCATAGCCTCCACCGTCTAGGGTCTTTTTTGTAAAACGGCCCGTATCATAACGGTACCAAGCAAAGCCGCTTAGATCTACATTTTTAATAGCCTCTTCTAAGGACTTCGCACTCAGGGTTGAAAACGAACCAGCAGCAAGGGCTGCTATCAAACTAAGCTTAACAGTTCTCATACTGTCCTCCTTTAAATTAAATATAAGCTTTATATTAGCATAATTAGAAGGCTTTTTATCAAAAAAAGCTTAAATTTATTTAAAGGCTTGTTTCAAATCTCTAAGTTTAAAGGATTTTTGTTGTTTAAATTTAGCTTAATTTATATTTTTGCCTTGAAGGCAAAGGTTTTTTAAAAAAGCTAGGTTTTGTATGAGACACTTAAATTTGCAAAAGAAATTGAGCTTTGGCAAAAAACTTTGTTTGTAGGAGCTTGACTTTGGCAAAGAAATTTTATTAGCACGAGAAACTGGGCTTTGAAATGCTTAGTAAAACTTAGATGAGAAAATATTTTGTTATAAAAGGCTTATGTAAAAATTCAAGGGTATAAGCTTGTGGTTAAAATTCACAAGTTTCATATTTTACTATTTACATATGAAAGAATGAGACACAAATGAGCTTTTAAAGACAAAGTCTAAGTTACAATGGCAAAAAATAAGACAAAATTACCTAAAATCAAGTGTAAAAAAGCAAAAGCTGTGAAAAAATGAAAAAATGAAAAAATGAAAAATTCAAAACGAAGTTATGGATATAAAAAACTAAGCCTTACGAAATTTATGGATATGAAAAAACTAAGCCTTTTTAAAATTTTCTAGCCACTGGTGAAGTTTTTTCTCAGCCCCATAGCCCTTGCTTTCATAGAATTTCAAGGGCTTAGCTAGGTATTGCTGTTTGACATAGCCTCCAAAGCTATGAGGATAAAGATAGTTTTTTGCCTCAGAGCTATTATTGTCAAGATGTGCTAAGATAGGCAGGGGGGGGTTATTTTGCACGAAAGTTAAAGCCTTGTTTATGGCTTCATAAGAGGAGTTTGATTTAACAGCACTTGCAAGATAAACTGTGCATTGTGCCAAGGGTATGCGGGCTTCTGGATAGCCTATGTTTTTAACAGCGATTAAGGTGCTTGTAGCAAGGTGCAAGGCATTTGTGTCGGCATTTCCTATATCCTCACTTGCAAAGATCACAAGCCTTCTTGCTATAAAATCCGCACTCTCGCCTCCCTCAATGAGCCTTGCTAGATAGTAAAGTGCTGCGTCTATGTCGCTTCCTCTCATACTCTTAATGAAAGAACTAGCCAAGCGGTAATGTGTATCCTTTGAGCTAACCCCATCATTTAAAGCCTTTGCTTTTAGCTTTTTAAGGGTTTCAAGCTTGATGGCATTTTCATCTATAAGCAGGGCATATTCTATTAAATTCAAAGCCGCTCTTGCATCTCCTGCTGAAATTTTTAGCACATAAGCCTTTGCCTCATCTTTAAATTCAAGCCTTAACTCGCCTTGTACCCTTTCTAACAAAGGACTTAACTCATCCTCGCTTAAAGCCTTAAATTCAAAGAGCATCACCCTACTTCTTATGCCTGAGCTTAGCACGAAGAAAGGATTTTCCGTACTTGCTCCTATTAAGATACATTTGAAATTTTCAAGGGGTAAGAGTAGCATTTCTTGCTGGGTTTTTGAAAGGCGGTGAATTTCATCTATGAAGATCAAAGGCTTATAGAGGCTTTCTTCGTATTTATTTATGATCTTTCTTAGCTCTTCAAGCTTAAAATTACCCCCATCAAATTCATAAAAATCCAATCCAAAGTCCCTAGCAACAGCCCTTGCAAAGCTAGTCTTCCCACAACCTGCAGGTCCAAAAAATATACTGTGTGGTAGCTTTTGTCTTTGTATGAATTTTTCAAAAAGCCCCACTAACTCAGCTTGTCCTAGTAGCTCTTTTAGGCTTTTGGGGCGAAATTTTAAGGCTAAATTTTGCATTAAGGAAGTTCTATTAAAGGAGGCTGATAATCCTCATCTTCTAAGATCGCCTCATCATCAAGAAGCACCTCATCATCAAAAAGCTCATCAACAAGTGCCTCATCTTCTACCTCATCAAACCCAAAGCTTAATTCCTCTCCATTTACATTTAATTTATAGTCCTTAAAATCTGTTTCTAAATTCAAGCTTAGGCTGTATCTTCCTTCCTTTTCTACAAAAAAGCGGTTAAGCCCAAAAAGCACAAGGGGAGGCAGGATCTCGCTGATTACAGCACTACTTTGTGCTTCATAGCTTAGCTTGTAGCCCTCATTTGTGCCTCTTAACTCTCCTTTTGAGTTAAACTTATCATCCTTTGAGCTAAATTCTAAGGTATTCAAGGACAAACTGGCCCCACTTTGAAAAAAGTTTTGTGCTAAATCCTTTGTGTCTAGCTTATTTATATCTTGCTCGTAAAAGTCTTGTAAAAACTGTGAAGATACATTTCTTAGCTCAAACTCGCTTTTGAATTTATTTAAATTTATATTAGCAAGAGAGGAGTTTATGGAGTTTATGTCTATGCTGGCATTTGCATTTAAAAGCTTATCATCATCCTTGCTTAAAAAGCTTTCAAAGCTAGTTTTAATGCCATCTAATTGTAGATCCATAAGCTCAATGCTTTTAACACTAAGCGCTCCCTTTGATTCAACAATGCCTACCAAATAATCCTTAAGCCTTACTCCCTTTCCATAATCTTCTTGATAAAAAAGTTCTTTAAGATCAAAATTAAAGGGTATGAAACTGCTACTTTCTGTATAATTAAACCCACTTAGCTCAAAAGAACTTTTCTTCATAAGCCCTTGCAGATCAAACTCACCCTTACTCTTTAAGCCTGTAAGCTTGAAACTACCATAATCTTCTTCATACGAAAGATCAGCCACCTCAGCCCTAACAGTAACATTTCCAAGCAAGGACAAATCAGCCTTTATAATAATAAGATCCCTAGCCTTTATATCCCCATTTGTTAGCTCTTCTATGAGATCAAAAATAGGGCTTTGAAAGTGCATTATGGCATTATTTTTAGCAAAGATATTGTTTTTAAAAAGCACTGTGGCTTCAACACTAAGTAGCTCCTGTGCCTCACTGAGTGAGAGTTGATTTAAAGGATACTGATCAGCTTTGATCTTTGCCTTAAACCTAGCATTTGAGGTGAAAAAGCCCTTTTCAAAGCTAGTTTCAGTAAAGGTCAAAAACTCGTTTTGGCTTGTTTGAAGCTTAAATAATTTCTCATTAAGTACTCCCATATAAGCAATTTGCCCAAAATAAAAGGCAATTAAAAGCAAGAAGATAGAGCCTAGCACTAGTAGTTTTTTCATAGTTTGTCCTTTTTAAAGATTTGAAATTATAGCATAGTTTTTTGGTATTTTTAAACTGTTGATTAGGCTTTTTGTCTTTTGCAAAAAGCTTGGCTTAATGATAAAGCTTAATGCTAAATAAAATTCAAACACTCATTAAATTCATACAAGGCTTTTTGTGAATTTTTTGATAATTTCACTTAACTTTGTCAAAATAAATGCTATACTTTCTCATCTCAAACAAAGGACAAATTATGTTTATCTTAATTCAAACCACAGTTGCAAGTAAGAAGGAAGCTAGGTCTTTGATTGATCTTTTGCTAGAAAAAAAGCTAATTGCTTGTGCGCAAATTAGCAAGATAGAAAGCATTTATATGTGGAGGGATGAGTTTTATGATGAAAAGGAGTATCGATTAAGCTTTAAAACCACAAAGCAACATTTGCAAGAAATTCAACAACTCATACTAGGACATCATAGCTATGATCTGGCTGAATTTACTGTTTTTGACATAGAGCATAATGACAAATACGGCAAATGGGTAAAAGCAGTTACGCATTCAAAGGATTAAGCTGCTTTTGCCTAGCAAGGCTAGGCTTTTAAAATTAGCCTTGATTGATGACAAAAAGCGGATCTTTTAGGCTTTTTTAAAAGGCATTGAACTTAGACAAATGCCATATTGGATTGACAAAGTGTTTTTGTTGTTTGATGCACTTGTCATTCTAAGAGTGTGCTAAGAATTCACAAAGTTATAAAAAAATGCCTTGAATTTACAAACTCTTCGCTAGTAAGCTACACAACGCTTTTTTAAAAATGCCATACTTTTAAAAAAAATCCATTTTCATAAGCCTTGCTTTTTTGCATAAACTTCTCAAATTTAGAGTTTTAAAGAAGGTTAAATAGGGCATATCAAAAGCAAAAGTAACAGCTATGAGATAGCTAGCAAGGCTTGATAAGGGCAAGTTTAAAAAGCAAAATGAAGCTAATACTAAGCTTTGCTTACTTAAAAAAGACAAGGGCTTGTGGTGGTAGATTAAGTTTTATTTTAGGAGACGCTTTTGCAAGGTCCTTGTCAAATGAGTTGATTTTGCGTCCTTTAAATTCATAGCTTTTTTTCAAATTGGCAAAGCTCCCCCCTACTCCACCACAAAACTCACCCTATCGCTATCTCCGCTTTGAGAGATGATAAAAAGCTCGTATTTGTCAGACTTTAAATTCAAAGCAAGGCTCTTGTCAAAGCCCTCGTAAATCAAGGCATTGTTAAGATACCAAAAAAGCCTTTCGTTTTTTAAATTTGCCACACGCACGATTAGGGCATTTTTTTTGTCTAAATCTTTCGTGGCAACTAAATGTAAATTTGAGCTTGGATATAAAATTTTAAGCGCCTTGTTTTTATCAAGGCTAAGTTTTGCTTCCTCAAAAAAGGCAAGTGCGTGAGGGGGCAAATTAAGCTTTATTTTTGGCAAAGCTCTTACAAAGTCCTTATCAAGCGAGTTAAGCTCACGTCCATTAAATTCATAGCTTTTTTTCAAAAAAGGCGACACACGCAAAGCCTTTGCATCCCGTGGATAAAGCGTGTGAGTGCTACTTACATTTAAATCATAGCGGTATCCTGTGGGTGCGTCTATTTTAAGGCTAATTAGATCCTCACTTGGCAAAAAGTCTAAATTTAGCTCATCAAGCAAACCCAAAAGCTCAAAAAAAAGCTCTCCTGCAATGCTTACCCCATATAAATTCGCATTTGCTTCGCCTGTGAAATTTCCAACCCAAACGCCAAGCGTGTAAAGCGGCGTAACCCCCAAAGCCCAAGCGTCCTTGCGGCCGTAGCTTGTGCCTGTCTTCCAAGAAACAATTTTATCCTTTTGATTATATTCCTCAACGCCAACGCGTTTAAGCTCTTTTAAGGCTTCAAGGGTAAGATAGGCACTGCCTCTTGAAAAAAACTGTCTTTGCTTTGAATTTTCTTTTAAATTTTTGCTTGAATTTAAAGAAAAATTCAAAGCCTTATTTGAATTTTTATTTGAATTTAAATGCTCACTTGAATTTAAAATCTCCTTTGGATTTAAATCTTCATTTAAGATCAAGCTTGAATTTTCCTTTGAATTTTCGCTTGAATGTAAGCTATCATTGAAGATCACTGTGTCCTTTGAATTTAAATTCAAGCTTTCATTTAAAATTGTCTTTGTGCTTAAATTCACAGTTTCATTTAAATTCAAACCCCCTTGTGAATTTAACTCGCTTGAATTTGCCTTCAAGCTTAGACCCTCATTTAAATTCAAGCTTTCACTTAAATCCTTTAATGTTTCAAACTCTTTTAAACTTGAATTTTCACCTAACTTCAAGCCTTCATTGAACTTCACTGTTTGCTTTGTATTTAAATTCAAGGCTAGATCTTCCTTTGATCTCAAACTTAAATCATTGAAATTCAAATTTTCACCCTCAGAGACAAAATATGTCAAATCCTTCATTTCCCCATAATTTGCAAGGCTTAGATAAAGCCTTGTAAGCTCTTCAAGGCTCATTTCCTTCGTGCCAAGTATGAAAGATAAGCCATATCTTGCGTAATCCTCATCCTCAAAGCCCACAAAGTCCTTTATCTCGTAAAAAAATCGCTCGTAGCCGTAATTTTGCAGCAAGCTCACAAAGGGCACATTTAAGGATCTTTGCAAGGCTTCTTTGGCACGAATTAATCCGTAATATTTTTTATTTGCATTTTGAGGACTAAAGGTCGAAAAAAAGGTTGGCACATCAAGCATTAAAGAATTTAAAGAAATAAGCCCCTCATCCATAGCCAAGGCAAACAAAAAGGGCTTTAAGGTTGAACCCACGCTTCGCTTTGCCACCACCCCATTTACCTGTCCTAAATTCTCCTCATCGTAAAAATCCTGTGAGCCAAGATAAGCAAGCACCTCCCCACTTTTGCTACTTACAAGCATCACAGCTAAATTTTTAATGCCCTGTCTTTTCAAGCTAAGACTAAAATCCCTAGCCTTTTGCTCAAATTTCACCTGAATATCCTTATCTATGCTTGAAATGATCTGCTTTTGCTTGTCGTTTAAAAGGCGAAGGGCTAAGTGTGGGGCTAAATTTCGCCGTGGCTTAAAGCTAGGCAGTGGCTCGGCTAGGGCTAATTTTAGGCTAGTTTCATCAAAATGCCCCCTTTCAAAAAGCCTATGCAAAAGCCTATCTCTTTTTTCTTTTAATTTGTGTTTGTTTTTTTCTAGATTCATTAAGCCCGGCGCATTTGGCAAAACTGCTAAAAGTGCAGCCTCGCTCCAAGACAAATTCAAAGGGTCCTTGTCAAAATAAAACAAAATCGCAGATGAAAAGCCCACTAAATTTCCCCCATAAGGTGCATTATTTAGATAAAGCCTTAAAATCTCATCTTTTGAAAGCGTAGCGTCAAGTTTTATTGCCTTGATGATTTCGCTAACTTTGTTTAAATATGTGCGTTCGTTTTGCTCATAAAGTTTAATCACCTGCATAGAAATGGTGCTTGCCCCGCTTTTTTTGCTAGCGGTAAAGTTTTTAAAAAAAGCTCGAGCTAGTGCCAAAAAATCAACCCCAAAATGTGAATTAAATTTTTTATCCTCATACTCAATGACGGCTATTTCTAGCTTTTTTAGAACCGTATTTTCGCTTAAATGCCATTGTTCTTTTTCGTTTATAAAGGCACTTAAAACTACCTTATTTCTATCAAATAAAACCTTGCTGTAACGGCTCTCAAAGCCTCTTTGAAGCTCATTTACATTAAAAGAAAGATACACAAAAAGAGTGCTTAAAAAAAGGCAAAGAAAGATTAAAAAGAAAGTGAGTTTTAGTGAATTTTTTAGGGTTAGTTTAAATGAAAATTTAAAGTTTTTTAAAAAATTCACGCCCTTTAAACCGTGAATTTTTGCTTGAATTTGCGTGAATTTCTTTGAAAAATTCACGCTTTTTTTGTAATTTAAGCTTTTTAAAAGGCTACAAATTTTCACTTTAAGTTTTGAGTAATTTTTTCTACAAAAGAGTGTGAATGTTTTAAAAAAATTCACGCTTTTTTTAAAATTCAAGCCCTTTAAAAGGCTATAAATTTTCTCCCAAACCGTGAATTTTAAACGCACAAAATCTTTAAAATCCACAGTTTTTTTATAAGCAGTGCAATTACTGCTCCACCGCAACAGCTTTTCCCTCACTTAAAGCCTGAAAACTATCATCATACATAGCCTCCACAAAAGCACCTGTAAGCGTGTATTTGCCCGGAGTTATGGCATTTAGCCTTATGTAAAAATCCTTTTTGTTATATAGGGCAAAAAACCACATAATTTTATCATCTCTTATGTCGATAAAATCATATTGTGAGCTTCTTGCAAAACTTGGGGCTTCATCGTTTAAAAGGGTATTTGCCACCTCCCAGCCACTTGGTAAGATTTGAGTTAAGGCGAGATTTTGAATTTCTCCAAAACTTCCATTTTGAGCCACGTTAAGCTTCATATAAAAAGCTTGTGAGCTTTTAAGTGCGTCCTCGCTTATTTCGTTGCCCCTTTCGTCAAAAAAGCTGCGAGTTATTGTAAGATTATTGCTAAAAGGCTTGGGGATTTCTTTTTTAATACCCTCAACTGCAAAGCTAGCAAATAAATCTTTTTGAGTTTTTATCACAGCCTTACCGCTTGTAAATTCAAGGCTTTGAACTGAGTTTTGCGCAAATTTCACTTCTTTGCCGTTTAAATTCACAGAAGCATTCATAGCCGCACCTTGCGTATTCTCATTTAAATCAAGCCCCAAAGCCAAGGCATAAAGGGCATAGCCAGCACTTTGAGTGGATAAATAAGCATCACTTTTTAAATGCGTTCCTAGCTCTTTTAAAAGCTCGCTGTGGTTTTTGCCATACACTATTTTATAGGCATTTGCTATGATAGCCTTATCGCGAAGGGCTGAGCCGTAGCTATATGAGTAATAATGCTTGTTTAAATTTGGCTCTGTGCTGGTGTTTCTTGCAATTTTTAAAGCGATTTCATCCATACCAGCTAGCTTGTAAGCAGCGGCAAGCTGCCAAAGGCTGGTATTATCAAGGCTTGATTTAAACTTCTCATAAAGCACATTCATAGCTGAGATGTTTGGTTCTTTTGCTAGGGCTAGCAAAAAGAGCGAATTTGCTTGATAAATCACCATTTCGTTTCTATTTAAAGCATTTTGCTTGACGAAGTTTTTCTCGTAATTTAGCCATCTATTATAAAGGCTTTGTGGCACAAAATATCCAGCGTCCTTGGCTACTAGTAAGAAAAGCCCAGCATAATTACTTCCCCAAATATCAGCCTCATTGCCACCTTGCCAGTAGGCAAAGCCCCCATTTGCTGTTTGAAAGCCACTAAATCTTGCAATGGCAGCGTTTATGTTGTTGATAATCTTTTGCTTATCTGCCTTGTAGCTGAATTTATCAAGGAAGAGCTGAGGCAAAACCGCACTTGTGGTTTGTTCTATACAACCATAAGGATAGCGAAGCAAGAAATTCAAGCGTTTATCTAAATTTAAAATGGGCGTTGGGCTAAGCTTTAAAATAGCCGCTGTGCTACCCCTTAAAAAGCTCTCATCAATGCCTACTTCCTTGCTCTCACCGGCTTTTATCACAAAGTCCTCACTAGCGAAGCTATAAGCATTTTTTGCCTTTATGTCTATCTCGCTTTGACTTTTATAGCTGTATTTTCCAGCCTTTAACTCAAATTCAAGCTCCTCAATGCCTATGTTTTCGTTATTTACTCTAACATCAAAATAAACATTTTGAGTATCCCCCTTGCTAAAATCCACGCTTAAAGTGTTTTTTTCAAGGCTTAAAAGTTTGTTTTTGCTTTTTATGCTAAGACTTGCATTTTTGACATTTTTATCTATTTTAAAAACCTGCACAAGTAGTTTAAACTCATCGCCTATTCTCAAACTTCTTGGCAGGGTTTCAAGCATAAGCACGGGAGCTGAGACCAAAATGCTTTTATCGCTAGCACCAAAAGCTCTCTCATTTGCACCCACAGCCATCACACGCACAGAGCCCATATAGGATGGCATTGTGAATTTCACTTTTGCAAAGCCGTTTTTATCCGTTTTCACAGGGGCTTGATAAAGAACAACAGGCTTAAATCTATCCGCTTGCTCATCCTCTTTGCTCTTTTTAGCGCGGTTTGCAGCACTCATCATTAGCATCCTATCTCCGCCCGTTGTTAGCACCTTTGCTACCTCGCCAAAGGTTTTGGCTATGATTTTATCATAGGTATCAAAGACCTTTAATTTAAAGCCTGTTTTTGCGTAAAAATACCCCCAAATATCCGGCGTTTTGAAATTTGTTAGGCTCAACAAACCCTCATCGACAATAGCCAAGGTGTAGGTATAAGGCTTTTTGTCGCTACTTTGAATTTCCACTTCAAACTCGCTTTGTGGTAGGATTTTCTCAGGTGCTTTTATGCTTAAATTCAGCTTGCTTTCGCTGTCTTCAACCTTTATAGGCACGACACCAAAGAGCCTTAAAGCCCTATCATTTTGCCAGCTCTCATACTCTTGCAGTAAGCTCACGCTCGCGTAGATATTTGGTGCGAAGTTCTTTTCGATAGCCACTTCAAATTCAGTGCTTTTATCCCTTGTATCAAGCACAAAGCGTTTGATAATGCCCTCGTTGTTGCTTAAAGTAACGAGTGCCTTGGCGTTTTTCGTGCTTTCAAATTCGATTTTCGCCTTGTCGCCTATTTTGTAGCTGGGCTTGTCGCTTTTGATCTTCAAGGCACTTTGAATGTCAGCACTATGAGGCTCACCCCAGGAGCTTATATAAAAGTTTTGTCCTGTGCTTACCCCACTTGCTTGATCTATTATTTCTATGAACATATCCCCGAATTTATCCTTGCTTTCAAAGTCTAAAAGCACTGGTTTATCAGCACTTGTTAGCTCTCCACTTGCAATTATTTGTGAGTTTTTATCCTTCTTTATAGAGCGCACAAAATCGCTGTAAGAATCATAATCCCACCACCAAGAAGCACGGCTTTGATAGATCTTGTATTCTAGCTTTTTGCCCTTTAAGAGCTTGTTTTGCAAGT
The DNA here is from genome assembly GCF_006864425.1 of Campylobacter troglodytis. Taxonomy (GTDB): domain Bacteria; phylum Campylobacterota; class Campylobacteria; order Campylobacterales; family Campylobacteraceae; genus Campylobacter_D; species Campylobacter_D troglodytis. The sequence continues at coordinate 17,971 of NZ_QHLI01000015.1, forward strand.
CGCTTACTATGATTTCAAAGCTGATTTTATCGTTTGAATTTAGGTAATTATTTTCAAGCCTTTTGATGCCCACAAAATAATCATATTTTCGCAATTCAACATTTGCGACATTTTTTACACTTCTACCGCCCTTTTCAAAGACCTCTGTGCTTAGTTTTGCGTTAAAATTCAAGCCCTGAGCCTTTAAGATAGCACTAGCTAGCTCAAAGCTTGAAGCAAGCATTCCTTGCTCATCTAAAACCCCCTCATCCTCATCATCATCACTTCTTATGTAAAGGCTTGGATTTTCAAAAATATAGTTTGGATAAAGGGCGTTTGCAAAGCTTTTTTTGCTTACATAAAGCTTTGTTTGTGCCTTTAAGCCACTTGCAGGTGCACCAAAAAGGTATCTTGCAACAATGCTAAAATCAACAAGGCTTGTTTCATTTATATTTATAAACTCAGCCGTTTTAAGCTCTACTTCTATGCGGTTTGGAGCGACAGTTTGCACTAGAATCTTCTCATAAAAACTCTCCCCTGCAATGTCTAAAAATGCCTCATAAACGCCCGTTTCAGCCGCTTTATCTAGCTCAATCTTTGCATAAAACATACCATCGCTGATAGGCTCTAATTTTGCCTTATCAAAGCCGCTTAAAATCTTACCACGCGGATCTTTAACCGTCAAATTTATAGGGTGATTTAAAGCAGTTTTTTCGTTTTTGGCTACCACATTTAAATGAATAGTGTCTCCTGGACGATACACACCCCTTTCTGTGTATATGAAAGCCTTGATTTTGCCTGCATTCATAAGCCCACTAACATCAAAGCCATCAGTAGAAAGGGGGTTTGAGAGCCTTAAAATGCTCGCTTGCCCGTCTTTATGAGCTAGCAAAAATAGCACCTTATCATCGCTTGCCTCTAAAATTACCTCGCCATTGCTATCGCTTGTAGCCTCTGCAACAACTTGATTTTTCTTGCTAATCGCCTCTATTTTAACCCCACTTAATGCTTGCATAGTGGTAAAATCACGGACATTTACAAAGATTTGCTTATTTATACTCTCAGCACTTAAAGCCAAATTTGAGAAGATCAAATGCTTGCTAATCTCAGCCCTTTTTCTAAAAAACTCATACCTTTCATAATCTTCAATCTCGCTAAAATCATACTCCGTCCCCTTTTCATCAAATTTCAAAGAGACTATGAAAACCCCGCTTAAATCCTTGAGTGCGTCAAGTTGTATTTCATTTTGCGTCCATTGATTTTTGTTGCTAGCTATATCAAATTCACGCTCTAAGATCAAATCCCCTGTGTATTCTAGGGCTTCGCCCTCCCAGCCTATGATTTCGCTTTGTTCTGAGCTTAATTTTTTCTTGGCTTGGAAATTGCGGTAACGCAAATATTCTGCGAGATTATTTGCGTAAATTTTGTAAAGTTCTAATTTCACCTTTTTGACATTTAGGCTTTTAAAGGCGATTTTTCTTTGCGCCCCACTTGGCAAAAACACCCCATCGCTTGAAAAGGCAAGGCTTGGCTCTAAGTCAGAAAAGCTAACGGTTGCACTAAATTCTTGAGTGCTAACAGTTTTATCCCTTGCCTTTAAGCCCTGCATTACGCTTATCTCATAGCTTTGCCCTATGACAAAGCCCCCTACTAGCTTGATTGCGTTGCCACTGATGAGGGCATTAAACTCTACCTTTGGGCTTATGCGGATGAAATCTTTTATGTTTTGTTTATTATCAAGTTCTGTGTTAAAACTTAGCTCAATTTCCCTGCCCTTGCTTGTAGCAGCTTGAAGGACTAGCTCGTCTTTGGCGTTACTAAAATACTCAAAAGATAAATCCTTTTCAAGCCCTAAAGCCTTTTTAAAGACTAGGATCATATTTTGATTTTCCTCGCTAAGCTCAAACTCCTCGCTTTCTAGCACATAGAAATTTTCGCTATCGCTTTTGGTTATGATAAATTTAAGCTCCTTGCCATCCTTTTTAAGCACGATGTTTTTTTCATACTCCTCACCAAGATCAAAGCTTGACTCAAAGCTAGAAGCAAAGAAGGCTTTGCCCTTATAATCATAAAAATTTGCCTTCTTTATAAAAAGTTTAAGGGGGGCTGTTTTAAAATCTAGCTTAACAACTGTATCAAAGGTGTCAATGCTAAGCTTATATGTGCTGTTTGCTTTTAAGTTTAGATTAAGCTTTAAGGTGTTTGCTCTAAGACTTGCTGGAATTTGTAATTCTTTGCCATTTAGCTTTGTGGTGATTTTGCCATTTTTCAAAAGCTCATTTAGAGTATGTTGTTTAGAAAATGCCTCATCAAATTCAACAAAAAGTTCTTGTTGATGCTCTAAGATCCCACTAGTTTGAGCCCTCACATACTCGTTTTTCTTCTCACAAGCTGTAAATAATAAGCAAACAAAAAGCAAAACTATAAACTGTTTTGCCCTTAAAAGCCTTAAATTTAGATAAAAATTCAAAAAATTAAACATCTTTGATCCTTTGTAATGCTTGGTGAAATTATAGTATAAAATACACAAGCTTTTCAAACAAGATCCATTTTTTTAAGTATCAAGCCTTGTTTTTTGTAATGCTTTTTAGTGAAAAAATTTAACAGTTTATCAACTTGATAAACAAGATAAAACAATCTTTATAAAACTTTGTTAAAATTACAAAAATATTTAAGCTAAGATATTACAAGAACTAAATCACAAAAGAGTTTTAATGAAACCAAAATATAATCTTCTTTCTAATTGGCACTATGCTATGCAAGGACTCTTAGCTATGCTTAAAAATGAAAGATCCTTTCTCTTAGAGCTTATCTTCATAGTTCCAGCTCTTATTTTAAGCTTTTTTTTGCCACTAAGCCTAGAAAATCATCTTATCTTGGTGGGAGTTTTATTTCTCATACTTATAGCAGAGTGTATAAATTCAGCTATTGAGGCCTGTGTGGATCTAGTTACAAAAGATTTTCATCCAAAGGCAAAGATAGCCAAGGACTGTGCTAGTGCTGGGGTATTTTTAACTGTGGTTTTAGCCTTATTTAGCTGGGGTTTTGTGCTTTTTGATCTTTATAAAAAGAATTTGGGCTAAGCTATGAGGGCAAGGATATGAAGATCTTAGGCATAGATCCTGGCAGTAGATTTTGTGGATATGCGGTTGTGGAAACAAGGGGAGGCAGGGCTTCTTTGATCGAGGCTGGGCTTATCAAGATCAAGCCTAGCAGCTTGCAGTTTCAAATCACTGAGCTTTGCGAGGGGCTTGATCTGATCTTTAAGGCTCATAGCTTTGATGAGGTGGCGATTGAGGATATTTTTTATGCCTATAATCCAAAATCTGTTTTAAAGCTTGCCCAATTTAGAGGGGCATTAAGCTTAAAGATCCTACAAATTCACGGAGAATTTGCCGAATACACCCCCCTTCAAATCAAAAAAACAGTAACAGGAAATGGCAAGGCTACAAAGGAACAAGTGGCCTTTATGGTAAGAAGATTGCTTGGAATTCAAAAAGAAATAAAACCCCTTGATGTAACAGATGCCATAGCTGTGGCTCTAAGTCATAGCTTTCATCTCAGACTTAAAAAGCAAAGCTAAGATCTTTTTAAATGGGAGGTGGATTGCAGATTATGGATTACAAAAGATAGAATACGAAAGATATATTGAGAATTTTTTGGCAAGTTAAATTCACACAAAATTCAAAATCCCTTGTCGGTATCCCACAATATGTCTTTTGTAATCTGAATTTAAAACACCTTGTCGGTATTTCATAATATGTATTTTTTAACCTAAATTCAAAATCCCTTTCCAGCATTCCGTAAGCTATATTCCGTATTCCGCACAAAGAAAGCAAAAGCCTAAAAGCAGCAAAGCTAACTCTAAGCCCTCAACACAGCAAAAAACAAAAATTAAATTCAAGCCTTTTCTTGTAACTTCTTAAACTCAGCTAAAAGATCTTCTCTTAGCTCATCAGCTTTTTTTTCGCCGTCCTTAAAATGAGAAATTACCACAGCTTCAAGCTCTTTTAAAAAGCCAAAAAGCTCATTTTGCCAAATTTGATCATTTTTTTTGCTTAAATTCATAGTTTGTATGAAGATGAGTTTTCTAGATAGATCGCCTAGTTTTTCAAGGCATTCATTTTTTGTCTCATTATCCAATAAAACATTTTCAAAGCTTTGTGCTTGTTTTTTAAATGCCACGATTTTTTCGTTGATTAGATCGCAAAATTCAGGATAAACGCTAACCTTCACAGGCTCTAAAAGCGATTTTTCGTCTATGTTTAGCGTGAATTTTTTAACAGCAAAATAAAGCATCAAAAAGCTTAAAGCTGCTATTAAAAGATAAAAGATCATTTTAAGTCCCTATAAGGCACTGTTTTATAGCCCTGGGCTATTAAAGAGTGCATACCGCCCTTTAAATTCGTAGTATCAAGCCCTAGCTTTGATTTAATCAAATGAGTAGCCACAGATGAGCGGTGTCCTGCAGCACAAACAAAGGCTATTTCCTTGCTTTTATCTGCTAGCTTTTCAAATTTAGCCACAAAATCAGGATCAATTGAGCCATTATCAAGGGTCAGAGTAAGCAAGATAGCATCCTTAATCACACCGCTTTGTTGCCACTCCTCCTTTGTGCGAACATCAAAGATTTGATAGTCCTGCAAGATAGCCTCGTTTATGGGTTCGCTCATTATCAACTCAAAGCCTTTAATATGATCTTATTTAAGGCATTATTAAAGGCACTTGGCTCCTCAATGCCAACCCCCTCGCTTAACTTTGCCATACCAAGAACTATTTGAGCTAGATCTGGTGCGAAGGTCTCATTTTCTTTTAATTTAGCAAAAATTTCGTGCCTTGGATTTAGCTCTAAGATAGGCTTAACCTTTTGTTCTTGCCCCATTTGCTTTAAGAGCTGCTGCATAGCAAAATCTGGCTTATTTTTATCATAAACTATGCAACCTACACTCTTATCAAGCCTCAAAGTAGCTCTAACATCATCCACCTCGTCCTTTAAAAGCTCCTTGAATTTAGCTAGAAGTGGCGCAAAGGACTTTTGCTCCTCCTCGCTTAACTCCTCCTTGCTTTCTACTTGATTGATAGCTGTGAATTTTAGCCCCTCAAATTCAGGCAAACTTGGAGCTATGAGTGTATCTATCTCATCATCAAAGAGCAAAACCTCAATATCCTTTGCCTTGTAGCTTTCAAGTAGGGGCGAATTTCTTAACAGGGCTTCGTTATTACCTGTTAGATAAAAGATCTCTTTTTGCTCATTTTTTACACGAGCCTTATAATCAGCTAAAGAGTTTAAATCCTCATTTTTTGAGCTTTTAAATAGCATTAAATTCAACAAACTTTCCCTCTCAGCCCCCCAACCGTAAAGCCCTTCTTTTAAGACCTTGCCAAAGAGCTTGAAAAATTCTTTGTATTTGTCCTTGTCCTTTTCTTGTAGCTTTTTAAGCTCGCTTAAAATTTTCTTTACACTAGCTTCTTTGACGGCTTTTAAGATGATGTTTTCTTGTAAAATTTCACGGCTTACATTTAGGGGCAGATCCTCTACATCTATTATACCACGCACAAAGCGAAGATAGCTTGGCAATAATTCCTTATCATCATCTGTGATGAAAACCCTCTTTACATAAAGCTTTAAGCCGCTTTGATAATCCACTCTAAATAGATCAAAGGGCTGGCTACTTGGGATAAAAAATAAGGTGTTATACTCAAATTTGCCCTCGCTTTTAGTGTGAATGTGAAGCAGGGGCTTTTGAGAATCGTGAAAATTTTGCTCGTAGAATTTCTCATAATCATCTTGTTTTATTTTAGACTTATTTTGCCTCCAAAGTGCGGTGGCTGCGTTTATTTGCTCAATTTTAAGCTCTTTTTTAGGCTCTTTGCCCTCTTTTTTATCCTCCTCGCTTAAAAAAACAAGCTCTTCTTTTTCTAAAAAGATGGGAAATTGAATGTGATTTGAGTATTTAGAAATGATATTTTCAAGACGGTAGCTATTTAAAAACTCCTCATCCTTAAGATAAAGAGTGATCTTTGTGCCTTGCGTGTCTTTGTCAGCCTCGCTTAGCTCATAGCCTTTTGCATCTGAGCTCCACAAATAAGCCTTGTTATCAAGCACCTTGCGGCTTAAAACCTCCACCTTACTCGCTACCATAAAGGCTGAGTAAAAGCCAACTCCAAACTGCCCTATGAGCTGGCTGTCCTTTTTCGCATCCCCGCTTAAATTCTCTAAAAAGCTCTTTGTGCCGCTTTTTGCTATGGTTCCAAGATTATTTTGCAAGTCCTCCTTGTCCATGCCTATGCCGTTATCCTCTATGATGAGTGTTTTAGCCTTTTCATCGAATTTAAGATCTATGCGAGGCGTGAATTTAAGCTCCTTGTAAGCATCATCACTAACTGTTAAAAAACTTAGTTTATCAAGTGCATCGGACGCATTTGAGATAAGCTCTCTTAAAAAAATCTCCTTGTTTGAATAAAGAGAGTGAATCATAAGCTCTAAGAGTTGATTAACCTCGGTTTTAAACTGCATTTGTAATCCTTTTGTTGAATTTTTCGCTTTTAAAATTCAAGCTTTTTTAAGCCTTTGAATTTTAGCACCTTGCGTGAATTTGTTTTTGTAAAAAATTCACAAAAATTTTAAAAACCCACGGTTTTTAAAAAGCTTGTCTGAATTTTTTGGACTAATTTTAGGGCTAAATTTTTAATGCTTTGTGAATGAGAGGGCTTTTATAAGCCAATTAATTTATACTCTTAATCAAAGGCTTCATTAAAAAATTCAAGGCTTGTTAATTTAAGATCCTTAAAAAGCATTTTTGCAAGAAAGAAGAGCTTTTTGAAAAATTTGAAAAGACTAAGCTTTTAAAATTCACAAATATTTGACAAGGCAAAATTAATTTTGCTAAGTTGCTTTTTTTTTAAATTTGATGTAAAAAAGAAGTAAAAGTAGGACAAAGACCGCAAGGGCTATGATTATTTCTTGCAAGTAAAGCCTTAAAAGTTCCTCGTTTTCTCCAACAAAATACCCAAGTGCTACTAATATACTAACCCAAATAAGGCTTCCCAAGGCAGTAAAAAGGATGAATTTAAATAAATTCATCCTAACCAAACCCGCTGGCATTGAGATATATTGACGAATGCCTGGTAAAAGTCTGCAAGTAAAGGTTGAAAATTCACCGTGTCTGTTAAAAAAGGCTTCAAATTTAATAAACTTAGCCTCGCTTATGCCAAAGAATTTGCCCCATTTAAGCACGAAGGACCGTCCCCAAAAATAGCAAATATAATAATTTATCAAAGCACCCAAAACAGAACCAAGCACCCCACAAAACACAGCCACAAAGGCATTCATCTCGCCCTTGCTTGCCAAATATCCAGCAGGTATCATCACCACCTCGCTAGGAAAGGGTATAAAGCAGCTTTCAACAGTCATTAAAAGCACTATGCCAACATAGCCTAAGTCCTTAGCAAGATCAAGCACAAAGCTTATAAACTCTTGCAAACACCTAGCCCTTGATGATTTGATTTAGTAGCTTATCACTCTTTTCAAGCTCAACAGAGCGATTCATTACATCTGTAACTATTTGCATAGATTCTTTTAAAAGTCCGTCTATAAAGACCATAGAATCGATTATGCCCTTTGTTTGCTTTGAAAGGGTGATGGTTCTTGAGTTTTGCTCATTAATATTTACAACAACCTCATTTATGTGAATTTGGGTTGTTTGCAAGGCTTCTTGTGAATCAGAGCCATCATCTTCTAAATTCACAAGTATGCTTGAGTTTTCCTCTAAGGACTTGCTTATGTTTGTAAGATCGCTTATTACGCTTTTTATGTTATTGCTTATCTCTGTGATGCTATTATCCGTGCTTTCAGCAAGCTTTCTAACCTCATCAGCCACCACAGCAAAGCCTCGTCCATAATCTCCAGCCCTTGCTGCTTCTATGGCTGCGTTTAAAGCCAAAAGATTTGTTTGTTCTGCTACCTCGCTTATTAAGGAAAGGACATTGTTTATTTGAGCGACATTGTTTTGAAGATTGGAGATTTGATTATTAAGTGAGGTTTGACTTTCAATGCTTGATTTAAGCTGGTTTAAAAGAACGCTCATAGCATTTCCTGTTGTGTCTATGTGTCCCTTGCTTTCTTTGATCTTATCTTGGCATTCATTTGCCATGTTGATATTATCATCAAGCCCTGAGACTATGTTTTTACCTGTCTCAACGCTCTTTGAGGTCTTATCGCTAATGCCTGCTATGTGGCTTTGAAGCTGGGAAGAATAGCTACTTAGTTTTAGAATCTCTTGGGTGGTTTGCTCGGCTATTTCTATGATCTTATTCATCTTTAAAACAAAGGCATTTATGAATTTAGAAACAATATAAAGCTCATCTTGCTCCCCTCTTTTAATCTCCAAAAAGCCTCCCTTGGTGTCTTTAAGATAATGTACTATGACATTGGCATCTTTTTTGAATTTTCTTAGAATTTTCATAGCGATTAAAAAGATTATAAAGCTTACGGCTAGGGTGCATACAAGCACGGTTAAAACGATCTTAGCTGCTAGGTTTGCATCATCTTTTGAGTTTATAGCCTCAGCAAGATCAAGTATCATAGTGTAAAGCTCTTGGTCCATAGTATCTAAGGAGCTTGAAATATAATCTGTTCTTTCATAGGTCCTTTGTATCAAAGAATCAAAAATTTGCTTAAATATGCCTTGAAGCTCAAAGCCCATCTTTCTTACATCATTGCTTGATAAAACGCTTTCTATGTCATCGTGAAACTGCTTTAATATCTCATCTTCTTTTATAAAGCTATTGTTCCAGCTTTGTATCATTTGGGTGATGATTCTTTTAAGATTGGCATCATCTGGATTTAATAAGAGCTTGATTAAATTTGCATCCACAGTTCCCATAAATTCAAGCTGTTCTACTAGGTTTTCATTTTTTTTCATAGTATCTTTTGCACCAGCTAGTGATTCTACTGCATTAGCAAAGCCAGCATTGATCTTATAAGTATCCTCTTCAATATGAGAAACAAAGCTTAAAAAGATCGCATAAAAGATAAAAAACACAACACAAATGATTAAAACAAAGGCACTGATAGCTCCAAAGCTTAGATTAAGCTTGGATGAAATGCTAAGATTGGCTAATCTTTCAAACATAAATCTACCTTAACTTTACTTACCTGCATAAGAAGCTTGATTTGGATTATCAGCAGCCCCTGCTATTAAACACTCTTTTAGGGTTGAGGCATCTGCTTGATCGCTTACTCTATTATTTACCCATCTTTCGATTTGAGCCATTGTTTTTGAGGCTGGATTTGGTGCTTGATACTTTGCACTCAAAGCACCACAGTCAGCAGCTAGGATAAAAGCTGGAAAAATAAAAGCTATAAGAGTTAATCTTTTCATAAAAAACTCCTTTAAAATTTAACATTATAAGTAAGCATCAAGCTATCACTTATGCTTTCATAGCCATTTAGGGCATTTTTGCTTGATGCACCGCCTATTGGTAAGCCTCTGTTTGTCCATTTATTTTGTATGCGGGTGTAGCTTAGCCTAAAAAATTGATTTCTATCTATTTGGCTAATCACATACACATCATAGGCATGTCCTCTTGTAGCTCTTAAATTCAAGGGATCATTTATGCTAGATCTAGACATAGTATACCAATAACGAGAGCCATAGAAATACTCAGCACCTAGCTTGAAAAACTGAGAAAAATCATATCTTAAGCCTATGTGTCCAGCCCAAGCATTTTTTTCATTAAAGATCTTTTGAGTAGTGCCTGTATTTGTTAAACCTGTTTGTGTTTGTAGATAAATAGGTACATCCTTAGCATCAGATCCTTTCATATAGCTTATAGCACCAAAGTAGTTCAAGGGTAGATCAAAGATATTATAGGCTTCAAAATGAGCTGTGGTGGTATCTGTGGTGCCTAAATTACTAACTCCGTTTATGGCTAAGACACTATTTCCCCTAGTAGCCACAGCCACACGGTCAAAATAAACTGCTAGATCCTGCAAACGTACATAAGAAAGCATAAAGAGGTTGTTTGAAAGCCCTATGGAATCTAGTGGCAATTTACTTTCGGCTATGGCTATGTATAGATTTGAATCAGCCTTATCTCCCTTTGGAGCGCTCCAATCCCTTAAAATCCCAGAAGCCTCATCAAACTGATAAACCTTGCCATAACCTCCCCTTAAAGCAAAATGCAAATTTGACAAAAAGCTTGGCTTGTAGGTTAAAATGGCAGCATCGCCTAATAAATTCACAGTTAATGCTGGATAGGTACTTTGCCTTAGGGCATTGTTTCTAATATTAAAGCCAGGTCCTTCGGTTCCAGGTTGACGTCCTAGGGTTAAAACAAGCTCCTCACTAGCAAACAAATCCACATAAGCCCTTGTTACATAAAGCTGCTGTCCGCTTACTCTTGTGCTTCTTCCTGCTTCTATGTCTAGGGCGTGAGTATCATAGGTGGGATCCATCATACCCCAGTTCTTAGCCATAGACAGTCTTCCGTAGAATTTGGTGTAGTCGTTGATATTAGCTTGTATATTTAGGTTAAGCTCATTAGCCCATTTATTGTGTTGCCAATAGGCTTTGTTATGATTTGCATAAGAGCCAAGTCCGTTATTTAAGGCTTGATTTCTTGGACCCTTTAAGGAGATCCTTTGTTCTCCTACTCCAACTGTAAATTCAAGCGAGAATTTAAGCTTGTCAAGCCCTGCTTGAAATTCATTCTCATCCATCCTATCTTCTAGCTCAGCCACTCTTTGCTCAATGCTTAAAGGTGCTGCTGCTAAAAAGCTTGCTAGTAGGCAAGTTGCTACTGTAAATTTAGTCTTCATTTTTCATCCTTTCCTTAGGCTAAATCGTCATTTTTTAAATTAAAATTATAACAAAAAAAAAAAAAATAAAACTAAAATTAAGATAAAAATCTGCTCCTTTTCTAAAAAAGTATTTATTTTGTAATTTTTAGAAAAAAGCAAATTAAGAGGCTAAAATTCACGCCCTTTGTGTGAATTTTTTTGCTTTGTCGTTTTGAGGTGCTTTGTGTTGAATTTTATTTTGTCATTTTAAGATACTTTGCTTTGTTGGGCAGTTTCAAATTTTTTTAGGCTCTTTTTCAAAAAGTGTTGATTAAAGTATTGATTTTATACAAAATACCATATTTATCATTCTAAGCCTATGCCAAGAATTCACGCATTTATGGAAAAATGCCTTGAATTTATAGCCTCTTCGCCCCAAGCTTAAAATAATAACTCAATACTTTTTTGTAAAAGAGCTTTTTTGCAAAAAAGATCTTCACTAAGTAACAACAAATAAATTGTTTTCTTTAAAATTCAAAGCCTATGAAAAAAATTAGCAAAAAAGGATTTAAAATTCAAAGTCCTTGAAAAAAGTTAGCAAAAAAGGATTTCACAGTAAAAAGCCTTAAAAAAGCTTAAAAAATTTGCTACTTCGATTTTTTAAAAAATCCCAAAAAATTTGCTATTTTCAGCTTTTAAAAAAGTCAAAAAATTCACCATCTTAAAATAAACTCGCTGCCCTCGCCTGGTTTTGATCTACAACTAAGTTTTATCTTGTATTCCTCACAAATGCTTTTAACTAAACTTAAACCTATACCAAAGCCTCCTTGATCCTTATTAAAGCGAGCATAGCGATCAAAGATCTTGTTTAGATTTTTTTCCTCTATGCCGTAGCCACTGTCTTTGATACTTAGGGTGTTCTCATCAAGGCTAACTGTGATCTTTCCTTCTTTTTTGTTGTATTTTATGGCATTGCTGATGAGATTATCAAGCATTTTATTTATCTTACTTTTATTTGCCATTAAGCTTGTCTCGCCTTTTAAATTCACAACTACACTTAGCTTTTTTTGCTCAAAAAAAAGCCTAAAATACTCCAATCTCTCAGCTACAAGCTCTTTGAGTATGATCTTTTCTTCTTCTTTTGAAACTGTGTTAGGAAAGGTGAAAAAGATTAGATCTGAGTAGGTTTGAGATAGGGTCTTTGAGGCAAGTTTCATTCTTGTAAATTTCGTTTTATCAATGCCTTCTTGATCTTCAAGCTGTTCTATGCTAAGCAAAATAACACTTAGGGGGGTATTTATCTCGTGGGTGAAGTCTTTGATGAAAGAATTTAGCATTGAGATCTTATTAGCAAGGGGTTTTAAAGCTATTTTAACAAGCAAATAGGCTATCAAGGCTATGGCAAAAAAGCTAAAAAGTGCGTAAAGTAGCACCCTTAAACGAATGAAAAAAAGCTCCTTACTTAGATCCTCTCCTTGAATGATCGTTCTTAAAGCCCCCCCACTTCCTAGCTCCTCATCCTCATCTTTTCCAAGAAAAAAGGCTGAGCTTTTCATAATCCTTGTATAAAAGGCTACTCCCTTATAAATTTCTCTGCTTGTATCTAGCTTTGAAGGCAAAAAATCCAAGCTAGAACAAAGGGTTGAGTTTTTTTCATCTATGATGGCAAATTTTATGCTTGAAACCGAGCTTATATTATCACAAGCTTGATTTATGGGTGTATATTGAGAGTTTAATATGCTTAGAACTATTGTTCTGTGCTCATCTTTAAGCCTAGCCGTTTTTTCAAACAAAAGCTCATCATAAAGCTTATCATAATAGATCCAAAACAGTAAGGCTAAAAAAAGCCCTGTGGTGCTTAAATAAAGAACTAAGATCCACCTACTAACCCAACTAGCCTCTGACATAGCAGTATCCTCTGCTCCTTTGATTAAGTATGGTGTCTTTTCCTAGAATCTTTCTTAAATTCTTTACATATACCCTTAAACTAAGCTCACTAGGCTCCTCATCATAGTCCCAAAGCTCATCAAAGATCCTTTGAGTGCTTATGAATTTATTTTTATTTTGTAAGAATAAAACAAGAAGCTTGATCTCCTTTTGAGGAAGGGTGATGGCGTTCTTATCTTTGTATAAAATTTGAGAATTTAAGGCAAATTTAAAGCCATTTCCAAGATCCTCAAAGTCCTCATTTTTGTGAGTAAAGGATCTTTTTAAGAGATTTTCAATCCTCAAAGAAAGCTCACTTAGCTCAAAGGGCTTTTTTATGTAATCATCACAGCCCACCTCAAAGCCCTCTTTGAGATCATCTGTGGTATTTAGGGAGGTTAAAAAGATAGCAGGGGTGTTTTTACCACTTTGACGAAGCTCTTTAAGCAAGGAAAAGCCGTCTCCAAGTGGAAGCTTGACATCTAAAATCCAAAGATTAAAATTTTTTTCATAAGCTAGATCAAGTGCTGTTTTGGCATCACTTGCTAAACTTAGCTCATAGCCTTGAGAAAGAAGATGCTCTTCTATGATCTCGCTTAAATTTATATCATCTTCAACCAAAAGAATTTTACTAGCCATTTTTTATCCTTTGAATTTTTATCTTTTTTAAACTGCTTTTAAAGGGTCTTTGAATTTAATTCTTTTTTAAAAATGCCTTTTAAAGAAAAATTTATTTTATCACATAAGTTTACAGTTTTAAGTTAAAAAACCAAACAAGTTTTATGAACCAATAAGATTTTATTAAAAAAGGGCTAAATTTTTGTTATTTTATTATTAAAAAATTCACAAGAATTTATATTATAATATCTTTTTTAAAATTCACTTTATAAAATTAGGGCTAAGATATGTTACCAAAATGGGATGATAGTTACAGCGTTCATAATGCAAAGGTAGACGCTCAACACAAAGAGCTTTTTAGGCTTGCAGCTGAGATGGAAGCCATTTTTGATAGACCCACAAGCCGTGCAAAGGTAAAAGAGCTTTTAACAGGCTTTTTTAATTATATGAAAATTCATTTTGATGATGAGGAAAGGTATATGGAGGAAATAGGCTATCCAGATCTTGATCATCATAAAAAAGCACACGGTGAGATCATTGCAAGTATGATTAGGCTTATAAAAAGTATCAAAACAACAAATGATCTCAAAGAAAGGCTTTACATAGTAGCCAAAAGCTGGCTTTTAGAGCATATTTTGTATGAGGATATGAAGGTTGCTAAGTTTAGAAATGAAGGGCTGCAAGGGGATGAGATCTTTGACTTTGAGGATTTTGGAGGCAAGGATGAGGAGCTTGTGAGTTATTATTATACTTGCAAATGCATAGGAAAGATCCACGATCTGCCCCTTAAAATTCACAACAAGCTTCAAGAAGGTGGCAGCTTACAATGCAAAAACTGCAAAACAAATATACAGTTTTATAAACTAAGTTAAATTGTGTTTTCAAAGCTCTGCGGTCTTTAAAAAACGCTTAAAGTGGGGGACACCCCCGCAACGCCCTCATTAATGTAACAAATTTACACAGTTTTTTTAAGTAATTTTTCTTACATTTTCAATTTACACATTTTGTGATTTTTCTTAGGTTATAATTTCAACGATTTAAAATTCCACCAAGAAGGATCCAAAATGAAGTTATTTCTTACGCTCTCGCTTTTGCTTGTTGCGGCCTTTGCCAAGCCGCTTGTTTCTGTTAGCATACCTCCCACTAAGTATCTAGTGCAAAAGATCGCAGGTGATACAGTTGAGATCAATGTCATCATACCCTCAGGCACAGATGAACACAGCATTGACTTTAAGCCAGCCACTATGAAGCAGCTTGAAAAAAGCGATCTTTACTTCACAGTTGGGCTTGAAATAGAAAAGGTTTTTGAGGATAAATTTAAAAAGATCTTCAAAAAAGTAACTGTTGTAGATACAGGCAAGGGTTTAAGAACCCTAGAAGATATGCACTCACACGACGATCACGGACATGGACACGGACATCACGGACATGATGATCATGATGATGAAGAAAGCAAGGATCCTCACATTTGGTTTGATCCTGTTTTAGCTAAAGCACAAGCTGAGATAATAGCCAAGGCCTTAATAGCAAAATACGCTAAAAACAAGGATCTTTATGAGGCAAATTTAGCCACGCTTCAAGCAGAGCTAGATACCCTTCACAAAGAGCTTACAAACACACTTAAAAAGGCAAAAAACAAGAAATTCATCATATATCATCCAAGCCTTGCTTATTTTGCTGCTAGATATAAGCTTACCCAGCTTACAGTTGAGATAGAGGGTAAGGAGCCAAAGGCAAAGGACTTAGAAAAGCTAATAAGCACAGCAAAGAAGGAAAAGATTAAGATCGTTCTAGTTCAAAAGGGCTTTTCTCAAGGAGCAGCAAAGACCCTTGCCGATGAGTTAAAGGCAAAGGTGCTTGAAATAGATAATTTAAATGAGAATTTTGGCGAGGAATTACTTAAGATCGCTAAAATTCTAAGCTAGAAATTTAGCAAAATACTTGGCCTTGCAAAGTTAAACTTGCAAGGCTTGGTTTATTTGAGTTTTTAATAAACTGTTTTGATAGGCTATTTTTAAAGTATAATGAGTTTAGAGAAAGTATCACAGTTGTCGCTTTGAAGCGACAAATAGAAGCATTTTAGCAAGTAAATGCTATAGCTTGAAAGCAGAGTATAAAAATTCACGCAAGGATCTGAATTCTTTGACTTTCTTCGACTTTTTGTAAAGGGCTCAAAAAAACAAAGCGATACTTTTTTAAATAGCCCTTTGATAAGATTTTGTATGAATTTTAGATATAAAAGTAGCCTTTATAAAACTATGAAATCTAAATTCAATCAGCCTGTAAATTTAGGCATCTTTAAAGTTGTTTCTTAAAGGTTTAAATTCAAAGATCTTTAAAATGTTTTGTTTAAAGTCTAAATTTAAGAGGCTTTGAATTTAAACTGCTGTATGGCTGAATTTAAATTTAGCATTTATAAATTTTGCCAAGAATTTGTTTAAGCTTTAAGCTAAATTTAAGCCACTTTTTGTTTTAAAAGCAAAGTTTAAATTCAAAAGAAAGGCTTAAATTAATTAAGCCTTAAATTCAAAAGAAAGGCTTAAATTCAACAAGATCTTAAATTGCAACAAAGTTTTGTTTATAAAAGCACAGTTTATTAAAAACTCACCAAAGGATCCAAGATGAAATTCCTACTTACTCTTAGCTTTTTGTTTGTGCTAGCCTTTTCTAAGCCCCTAGTCTTTGTTAGCATAGAGCCTCAAAAATACCTTGTGGAAAAAATAGCAAATGATACTGTTGAGATCAAGGTCCTCATAAGTGAAGATCTAGATGCACACAGTATTGATTTTAAGCCAGCTACTATGAAGCAGCTTGCAAAAAGTGATCTTTATTTTATGCTTGGGCTTGAGTTTGAAAAGCCTATGCTTTATAAGTTTAAAAAGCTTTTAAAGAATTTAGAGCTTGTAGATACAAGAGAGGGCATAAAGCCTCTTTATACCACAGCCAGCGATCTTTATGAAGCTCACAGCCACGAAGGACACTCTCACAACCCACCTGCTGTCTTTAAAAAAGATCAAGTAAAAGATAGGGCTTTAAGCGATTATGAGGGCGAGTTTAAAAGCGTATATCCTCTTTTAAAAAATGGCTCCTTGGATGAGGTCTTTTATTATAAGGCTTTAAATACCGACAAAAGCGCCAAAGAGCTTAAGGATTATTATGAGCTTGGCTATAAAAGCGACATTGATAAGATCATCATTAAAGATGGCACTATGAGCTTTATAATAGGCAAGGAGAAATTCAGCGCAAACTATGCGTATAAGGGCTTTGAGTATTTTACATATAAAAGTGGCAAAAATGGGGTTCGCTACCAGTTTGAAAACACAGATAAAAACTCAAAGGCTTTTAAATTCATCCAGTTTAGCGATCATAACATAGCACCTACAAAGACCTCTCACTTTCACCTCTTTTTTGGAAATGAAGGCTTTGAGAAACTTAATGAAGAGATGATAAATTGGCCTACCTTTTATCTAAGCTCTATCAAAAAGGCTGAGATCATTGAGGATCTAATAGCACATAGCGAGCTTGGAAATGATCCCCATATTTGGCTTGATCCCATCTTGCTTAAAGCCCAAGCAAACACTGTTGCAAAAGCCTTAATAGCAAAATATCCTCAAAACAAGGATCTTTATGAGACAAACTTAGCCACACTTCAAAACGAGCTAGACACCCTTCACAAAGAGCTTACAAACATACTAAAAAAGGCAAAAAGCAAGAAATTCATAAGCACTCATCTTGCTTATTTTGCCGCTCGTTATAAACTCATTCAAGTTCCTGTTGAGATTGAAGCTAAGAGATTAAGGGCAAGGGATATAAAGAATCTTAGTGAATTTGCAAGAAAAGAAAAGGCTCAAACCATCTTTGTTGGGACAGACTTTGATCAAAATATAGCCAAGCTCCTTGCTACTGAGTTTAAGATTATGCAGCTAGATTATCTAAGTGGGGATTATGCTAATACCCTAAGAGAAATAGCAAGAAAGATAGCCAAGTGAAAGCCTTGCTTACTCTTTTATTTTTTTGTCTAAGCTCTTATGCTTGCGCTCTTTGTGCTGCTTATACTCCAACAACTCACATAGATCTAAGCTTTAAAGAAAGTGGGGGGCAGATCACAAACATAGGCTTTAAATGGAGCTTTTCAAAGGAATTTAATGAGATCTTGGTGCAAAATTACGACACAAATGCAAACAACAAAATAGATCAAAAAGAATTAGTTTTAATCAAGGCTGCCCTCTTAGGCTATGTCTTGCCCAAAAAGCAACTTACTAAGATCCTAGTTCAAGATGAGGATAGCTTAAAACAAAGCGATTTTAAGCTTGGTGCTTATGAGCTTTTTTTAGAAGAAGAAGGACTTATTTATCAATATGAACTTGAAGTAAATATCAATGCTACTGAGAGATTTGCCCTTAAAATAGAAGATGAGGATGGCTTTTTTTCTTTTTTCTTCTTAGAGCCTAAGCCCTTTTTGCTCGAAGATAAAGGCTATTTGGTAGGAAATTTAAATGCAAATACCATAGTCTTTGGCAAAGAAAGCACCCTTGCAATACAAGAGCTTGTGCCTCAGCAAGAAATTCAAGCTCAAAGCCCTTGGGAAGAGCTTTATCAAAAAGCCTTTGAGCTTAATCTCAAATTTAACGCTCTAATTAAAGAATACATAGCAAAAGATCAAAGCTTCATAGGCTTTTTAGCATTAATAGCACTAAGCTTTATTTACGGAGTCTTTCACGCTAGTGCCCCCGGACACGCAAAGCTTCTTACAAGCTCGTATTTTCTAGCACACAAAGGCTCTTACACAAAGGCTTTTAGCTTTGCCCTAAAAGTTGGCATAGTGCATATTTTAAGTGCCTTTTTGCTAGTAAGCACAGCCCTTCTTGTGCTTAAAATAGTAGTTCAAAGCCTTGCAAATGATGCAAATATCATCATAACTCAAATTTCAAGCCTCTTAATCATCTTTGTAGCCTTGTTTTTGTTAAGCAAAAAGATCCTAAATGTCCATTCTCAAGAATGCTCTTGTGCTTCTTGTGTGAATTTAGCCACGGTTACAACTAACAACAACATAGCCATAAAGCCACATCAAGCTAATTTTACAGCAACTAACTTCAAAGAGGCTAAAATTTCTGAGTTTGCTGTGATCTTAGCTGCTGGGATAGTGCCTTGTCCTACTATGGTGCTTGTTTTCTTACTAGCATATGAGCTTAGCTTTTTAACAGCCTTTTTTAGTGCCATTTTTATAGCACTTGGGATGAGCTTTGTGCTTTTTGTAACAGCATTAATATCGCATAAAATTCGCCTTAGCGTAAAAACACAAAGGCTTTCTAGGATCTTAGAATATTTTGCCCTAAGCTTTATGTTAGCACTTGGATGCTTTATCTTTATGAATGCAAAAACGGGGGTATTTTGATGCAGCTTTTACACATAGAGGGCTTGAATTTTTCCTATGATAAGGATCCTGTGCTTACAAATATCAACCTAGACTATGATAACAAGGACTTTTTAGGACTTATAGGACCAAATGGAGGCGGTAAATCCACCCTTTTAAGACTGATCCTAGGACTACATAAAAGCAATAATGTGCATCTAGCAATAGCAAAACAAAAGATAGGCTATGTCCCACAAAGCATAATGGCAAATGAAAATTTTCCAATTTGCACCTTAGAGCTTGTCCTAATGGGGCTTTTAGATGGGAAAAAATTTGGCTTTTACTCTAAAGCAGAAAAAAAGCTTGCCCTTGATACCCTTGAAAAAGTAGGTTTGAGTGAATTTGCAAAGCAAAAAATCAGCGAGCTAAGTGGAGGACAAAGGCAAAAAGCCTTCATAGCAAGAGCCTTAGTTTCTAACTGTAAGCTTTTGATCCTAGATGAGCCAACTGCGAGTTTGGATTCAAAAAATTCTGTGGCTGTTTTTGAGCTTTTAACGAGCTTACACAAAGAAGGAACAGGAATCATAACAGTTTGCCATGATATAAACTTAATCCTAGCCTATGCAGACAAGATAGCCTATGTAAACAAAGAATTGATCTTGCATGATAATGACAAGGAAAAATCAAGCCTCATAGCCCATCTAAACGAAAGCCACAAGCATTTTTGTGCTGTTGAGATGGGCAAGCAAAGCTGCGGATGCCTACTTCACCAGACTTGAAATTTCTTTGAATTTCTCGTGCTGCTTATCTTGCAAGAGATTAAACAAAACGCTTTCTGTTGGCAAAACAGCCACCTTCAAGGAGCGGAAAAAGTCTAAGGCCAAAAGATAGTTTTTTTCATTTCTTGATCCCACAGCATCTCCTGCTACTATGCATTTATAGCCTAGTTTAACTGCTTGAAGCACGGTTTGAAGCACACAAACATGAGTTTCTATGCCAAAAAGCACCAAGTGCTTGCAAGATGTTTTTTTGATGAATTTTTTCATCTCTGAGTTTCCAAAGATACCAAAGCTTGTTTTTTCAAGCACCTTTGCATTTGTGGGTGCTTTGATCTCACTGTGAGTTACTCCCAAGCCCCTTGTGTATTGCTCACTTATTAGTATTTTAGCACCTAGAATTTCAGCACCACCAAGCAAGATGTTAGAATTTTTTACCACCTCGTCCTTGTTAGAAATAAGTGGCAAGAGCTTTTCTTGAATGTCTATGCACACAAACAAACTATCATCAACCTTAAACATTGTAGCCTCCTTTTTTGCCTTGAATTTTACACAAATTTTTGTCAATTTTAGCTTAAAAATTCACTCTTTTATCACAGTTAAGCACTTTTTAAAAGCATTTTAAGCCTAATTTAAATATCTTTAAAACTAGCTTAGTCAAAATTGTTTCAAAACTTCACATTTAATATCAAGTGCTTTTAAGATAAAAAATCAAGCCAAAATATACAAGGGTCTTTAAGCTTAGCATTTTTAAAACAGAGCCTTTGAATTTGGCTCAATTAAATTTAAGGCTCAAGACAACTTAAACGGATTTTGGCTTATCAACTTTAATAAATTTTGATGAGAATTTTGTTCTAAAATTTTTGTATTATGTTTAAATTCTATTTCTTTTAAATGAAGGATATTTTTTGAATTCCACGAAATTTAGCTAAACAAAACTTTGCAAACTTCTATTTACAGTTATAATAACACGAAGTAAAAATATTCACAAACTCGTTGATATGATTTTGCGAGTTTGCAAACTCATTTGCATTATATTTTACAAAATCTTGTGCCTTTGCCTTGCAAAGAAACAAGAGGCTTAACAAAGTAAAAACTTCTGCTACCAGCCCCACGTCCCCTTTTTTTCACGCCTCCTTTTTTCAATGTCCCCTTTTTCCACGTCCCCTTTTTCCACGACCTCTGTAAGCTGCTTCTACTACGCAGTTACGAAAGAAACAAAAAATAGCTCTCATTAATTTCAAGTGCTCATTTTCTAAAGAAACTTCGTTTTGCTGATTTTTCACTCTCTTTTGCAATTAAAATTCAAAGTTCTTACAAAATTCTATTAACACAAGCACGAGTTATTTTACAAAATTCAACAATTTTTCGCCCTTAAATCGAGGGCTTTTGCAAAGTAAGGAGCGGAAGTTAAGTAGAAAAGATCTCAAATTTTACCTTGCCTTTGGCGAAATTTGCAAATGTATTTTTGTTTTTCATAGGACCTAACTTAAAAATCCTTTGATTTAAGCTTAATCTGGCATTTTTAAAATAGTGCCTTTGAATTTAAACAAGACTTTAAATAAAATTCTAAAAAGCCTTGCTTGTAAAAGACAAAATGCCCTCATTTAAAGATCTTTGATATAATTTCGCCTTGAAAACAAAGAAAATTCAAAGCATAGGGCTTTTTTATCCTCTTTTGATATGATAAAAACAAGCTTTAAGCAAACTAAGTTAATATCAAACTTGTTTTAACAGCTATCTAAGCTAATAAAGCCTAAATATAACTTAGACAAGTGCTTTAAAGGCGCTTTAAAAATTATTTAAAATAAACACTTTGGTTTTGACAAAGATTAATATCTTTAAAAAAGAATCATTTAAAAACTAAATTCAAGGCAAAAGATGTTAGACATTTTATCTTATTCTTTCTTTCAAAATGCCCTCTTAGGTGCCTTCTTAGTAAGCATTGCTTGTGGGATAATGGGCTCATTGATTATGATAAACCGCCTTTTTTCAATGGCTGGGGGCATCACGCACGCTGCTTTTGGGGGCATTGGCATAGCCTTTTATTTTTCACTTCCCATACTAGCTAGTGTTAGTTCTTTTACCCTACTTGTAGCCTTGTTAGTAGCCTGGCTTAGTCAAAATTATCCACATAGAAGCGATAGCATTATTGCTGTGATCTGGGCATTTGGGATGGCTTTTGGGCTTATATTAGTTGATCTTAGTGCTGGATATCAAAGCGACATTATGGCTTATTTGTTTGGCTCAATCCTAGCTGTTTCAAGTGCTGATCTTTGGCTTTTAATAATAGCCGATCTCGTTTTTATCTTGCTTGTTGCTTGTTTTTATAAACAGTTTGTAGCCATTAGCTTTGATAAAGAATTTGCAAGTTTAAGAGGGGTGGCTGTTGGCTTTTTTTATTATTTGCTGATTATTATGATGGCTTTTTGTATAGTTGTTTGCATCAGAGCTGTGGGGCTTATCTTGATCATAGCCCTTTTATCCGTGCCTTGCTTCATAGCAGAAGCTTGCACCAAAAGGCTTTGGGCTATGATGATCATAGCTTGTGTGTTGAGTGCTATCTTTTGCATTTCGGGGCTTTTTTTAAGCTATGTTTTAAATTTAAGCGGCTCAGCTAGCATCATCATAGTAGCTTGTCTTGGATTTTTTCTAACCGTGCTTGGAAAAAAGCTCTTTGAGAGCTGATTTAACTTGCTAGTTTAAACTCTTGAATTCTTTTTAAAAGGTATCTATTTAAAAAAGTGTTAATTATCTAAGCTTAAAGCTAGGAGATCAAAAAGGTAACTTTTTGCATTTAAAAAGACACGAAGTAAAGCTCACAACTTCAAGGCATTTTCTCATAAATAGACACTGCCTTTTAAACTCATCCTTTAAATTCAAGCTAACTAAATTCAAAAAGCCAAAATTCAAGCAGTTGAATTAAAGCCACTTAAATTCAAAGAAGTAAAATTCAAGCAAGTTAAATTTAAATAACTAAAATCTAAGCAAGTTAAATTCAAACCACCATATCCAAAATAAAGATTAAAAACATATAAACATTCAAGCCAAAACTCAAACTCAGCAAGCCATTTAAATTCATAAAGTCCTTAAATTCAAGCCAACTCAACAAAAACTAGCTAAGATAAAAACTCAAAAAAGCCCCAAAAACCATCCTTAAAGCTAGTTTCAAGCCTAACTCAAAAAAAGCCAAGCTTAAAACTCAAGCCAAATTCAAGCTTTGCTCCAAAAAGTCCCTTCAAAAAAGCCTACCGAATTTCAACTCTAAGTAAGTAAGCCAAATTTCAAGCCCACTTCAAAAAATTCAAGCTTTCAAGCCTTTAAAATTTAAAAAATTCAAAAAATCCCATCTAGTTTCAAGCCAGACTAACTTCACAAGTAGCCAAATTTCAAGCCCAGCTTAAAACTCAAGCCAAATTCAAGCTATACTTAAGCCCAGCCCCAAAAAGCCCCCTTCAAAAAAAGCTGGGCAAGTAAGCCAAATTTTAAGCCAAGCCCAAACAACTAAGCTAGACTTCAAGCCAGACTAACTTCACAAGTAGCCAAATTTCAAGCCCAGCTTAAAATCAAGCTTCAAGCCACAAAAGATAAATTTAAAGCTTAAACACTCAAAACACCTTAAAATTTCTTCTTCTTCACATCATCATAGATATTCTTAGCTATTGAGGCTACGCTTTGAGATACCACGAAGGAATTATCAGCTATTTCTACATTGCCTTGAGTGATGGATTCTATCTTTGCAACGCTATCATTTATGTTGGTTATTCCTTCGGTTTGCTCTTTAATGCTTTCTGCCATATCATTTATACTTTGAACGAGCAAGTTGGTATTTGCTTCTATCTCGCTTAAAGATTTTTGTGTTCTTTCAGCTAGCTTTCTAACCTCATCTGCTACCACAGCAAAGCCACGTCCATGCTCACCTGCCCTTGCTGCTTCTATGGCTGCATTTAAAGCTAAAAGATTTATTTGATCGGCTATGTCGCCAATTATACCTGTTACATTTTTTATCTCCTCACTTTGAGCTATAACTTCTGTTGTCTTTGTGGAGACATTTTGCATAGAGGAGGTGATTTCTTCAAGGGCTGCTGCTGTGTCTTCAAGGGAGTGTGCTTGAGAATTTGAGCTTTCTTTTAAATTTGCCACTGCTTCTTGAAGCTTTGAGCTTTCAGTATTTAATGCGTCAGCAAACTCAGCCGAGGTTTTAAGCATCTTTACTATTTCCTCGCCTAAGGTATTTGTAACTTGCTCCACCCTACCCTTTGCATTGGCTACTTTGGTGCTAAAATCAAGCCTTGTGAAGCTATCAAATACACGGTTTAGCTCAGGTAGATCATGTCCTACAGCGGTGCAAAGTAATTCTAAAAGCTCGTTGATTGATTCTTTTAAAGAATTAAGACGAGGATTTGAGCCTACTGTTGTGATCCTCTTTGTAGCGTGTCCGTCTTTGGCGAAATTTATAGCGTCCATTGCCTCTTGGACAAGTCTTGTGTCTTTTTCTACATTTGCTTCTATCATCTTGATGCTAGAATTTGTAGCAGCTGCTATGTGTCCTATCTCATCATTTGCCCTTGGAGTTAGCACAGGTGGAGGGGTCTTTGTCTTATAAGATATGAAATCAAAGAATTTATTGAGGTGATTTGAGATATTTTGCATCCTTATAACCACTTGTAATTTTATGTAGAAAAACACAAAAAGCACTATGACTATGGCAAAGATAACAGCACAAGTTATGATAACAGTTGTTTGCTTTGCCACAGGTGCGATGATGGAGTTATAAGGAGCGGCTATGCCTATGGCAAAGTAGCCCATAGAGCCTATGTTGAAATTCGTTACTCCAAAGAAGGCTTTTTTACCTGTGAGGGTTACATAGTCGAAATTTCCATCTTTTTTGTTGTAGATATTACTTAGTATTACATCCACAGTGGGATCAGTATTTACTTCTTTAAAGCTTTTGCCTATGACAGTTTTATTAGGATGTACCATTAAAAGCCCATCGTTTGATAGCATTATGCGGTAGTCATCCTCAAAGACAGAGTATTGATCTGATAAGATAAACTCCCCAAGCCCTACCATATCCACAAAGGTTCCTGTGATGCCGGCTATGTTTTTATTTGTATCATAGATAGGATAGACTATGAAAAAGCCAAAGCTTTCCTTGCCATCTAATACTCTTTTTACAGGATCCCCTACAATCGCTCTTTTTGCAGCAAGGACCTTTTCATAGCCAGTTTTTGGCAAAAACTCCTCTTTAAGCTCCATCTCAACACCCCTGCCATCCTTTTGTAAAAAATGCACAAAGTACTCCCCACTTGGCAGCTTATACTTTGAGTTTTCAGCGATTAAGCTAGCATCTTTCATATACACATAGCCATAAATGCCATATTCATTAGCCAAAAGCGTGGTGGATAGCTCATCTACTATGAGTTGTTCGTTTTGTCCTTTGCGTTGTATGTAATGATCAATGTTGGATGATAATATATCCATAGAGGTGATCACCTCTTGTACATAGACCTGAGCGGTAGCTGCCATTCTTGATGAGGAATTATCAAGTAATTTATGAGCCTCTGTCATTTGAATGTCGCGTGAGACATTCACCAAAACCACCACCAAAATAACAAAGCCTATCACAAAGACCGAGCCTATGATAAGAGCGATCTTTGTCCCTAAACTTAGATTTTTCAACATAGCTTCTCCTTTAATCTTTATCAAATTATACCTTAGAAATCGTCAAAAAAAAAAAAATCTTTATAAATTTCTAAGCACTTGTATAAAATAGTTTCTCTTTTGATCTTGTCTTTTCATCACTTTTTACTCATTCATCTCTCTTTCCTCAAAAAGTATCAAAGTCATTTTAAGCGAGGCGAAAAATCTCAAAAAAAAGATTCTTCGCCTCGTGCTACGCACCTCGCTCAGAATGACAATACTGTTTGTCATATCAGGCGTTGCGAAAAATCTCAAAAATTCAAAGAGATATTTCGTTTTCTGCGAAAACTCAATATGACAATACTGCTTGTGATACTAAGCGTTGTGAAGTATCTTTAAATTTAAAAAGAGATATTTCGGTCGTTTCACTCCCTCAATATGACAAGGTTCTGAATGAGCTTTGATATACTAAAAAAACTTTGTTAAAAGCTTTGTTTGTCTTAATATATATAAGTCTTGATATATGATGTCTTAACATAGAGAATTCATTTCGATCATTTTAAACATTGCGAAAAATCTCAAAAAAGAGATTCTTCGCTTCGTGCTAAGCACCTCGCGCAAAATGACAATACTGCTTTTCATATTGATTGAAACCAAGAATGAACGAAGTTATAAAGAAATACCTTGAATTTAATGCCTTCTTCGCCCATAAACTCGCCAAATAACAAATCAACATTTTTTTTAAAGCCTTTATGAATTTTAAATAAATTCCAAATTTTAAAAAACTACACTAAAAAACCACATTAAAAGATTACATTAAAAAACCACATCAAAAAAGTGTTTTAAAATCTCATCGCAAACAAGGCCTTTGGCTGTAAATAAGTGCTAGGATCTAAAAGCAAGGAAGTTTTGCCTTGTGTTTGCAATGTAGTGCTTTAGCTCTTGTGCTAGGATATAAAAAGCTTCTTCGCTTTGTTTTTGCACTTTCTTCTTGCAAGACTCACATTACAAAGTAAAATTCACAAAATAAATTCACAACACAGTTTAAATTATTCAAAAAACATTTTAAATTCTTTCCTCACTAAGCCTTGTAAGTATTTAAATTTAAGTTCTCGTTGCGAGTAGGATTTTTAGCATTAGAGGTTTAAATTCTTATATTTATTTAGTCATTATTTATCCATTATTTATCCACAAAAGCATTTTTAAAAAAAATACAAACTTAATGCCCTTAAAAATATCTTTTAAAATTCAAAGCTCCTTGAATTTAAAATTCACAAAAACCCTTTATTTCTCCACAAAAGCATTTTTAAAAAAAATACAAACTTAATGCCCTTAAAAATATCTTTTAAAATTCAAAGCTCCTTGAATTTAAAATTCACAAAAACCCTTTATTTCTCCACAAAAGCATTTTTAAAAAAAATACAAACTTAATGCCCTTAAAAATATCTTTTAAAATTCAAAGCTCCTTGAATTTAAAATTCACAAAAACCCTTTATTTCTCCACAAAAGCATTTTTAAAAAAAATACAAACTTAATGCCCTTAAAAATATCTTTTAAAATTCAAGCTTAAAACTTAATTTTAAAAATTCACAGTTAAGCCCAGCCTTGAATTTTAATTTTTTCAAAAAAATTCACAAAAGACTATGAGAAAGTTTCAAATCTTAGATTTATTTAGTCATTATTTATCCATTATTTATCCACAAAAGCGTTTTTCACAAAACGACAGGCTTAACACCCACAAAACTGTTTTAAAAAAATGACAAGCTTAACACCCACAAAAGCGTTTTAAAATAAATGACAAGCTTAATACCCTTAAAAATATCTTTTAAATTCAAGCTTGAAACTTAATTTTAAAAAATTCACAGTTAAGCCCAGCCTTGAATTTTAATTTTTTCAAAAAAATTCACAAAAGACTATAAAGTTTTTAAAAAAGCTAACGATTTAGTCTTTAACAACGGCAAGGATTGTCGTTGAATTTCATTTGAAAGGATGCACGATGTCATTTCGTATTAACACAAACGTTGCCGCGTTAAACGGTATAGTTACAACAAATTTGAACTCCACAAATTTGAACGCGTCATTAGAAAGGCTTTCCTCAGGTATGAGGATCAACTCAGCAAAGGATGACCCCTCAGGTCTAGCCATCTCAGATCAGCTTAAAACTCAAGCATCAACTCTTGGCGAGGCTATTAACAATGGTAACATAGCCAACTCCCTTATGCTTACAGCTGACAAGGCTATGGATGAGCAAATCAAGATCCTTGATTCGATTAAAACCAAGGCCACAGCCGCAGCCCAAGACGGCCAAAGCTTAAAGACAAGAAATATGCTTCAAGCTGATATTAACCGTCTTATGGAGGAGCTTGACAACATAGCCAACACCACCTCCTTCAACGGCAAACAGCTTTTAAGTGGTGGGTTTTCAAACCAAGAGTTTCAAATCGGTGGCTCCTCAAATCAAACCGTTAAAGCTACCATCGGCTCAACCCAAAGCTCAAAGATAGGAGTTTCTCGCTTTGAAACAGGATCAAAGATCACAGCTGCTAATGTGGTCCAGCTTACCATTAAAAACTATAATGGTATTTCTGATTTTAAATTCAACGAGGTAAAGATCTCTTACAGCGTAAATACAGGACTTGGAGCCTTAGCCGAGGAGATTAATAGATCTGCTGATAAAACAGGGGTTCGTGCCTCTTACAATGTAACCACCACAGGTGTATGGGCCATCAAGGCTGGAAATACAAACGATAGCTTTGCTATCAATGGGGTAAGTATAGGTAGGGTGGATTATCAAGATAATGATTCCAACGGTGCCTTGGTATCTGCCATAAATGCGATCAAAGACACCACAGGGGTTGAAGCTAGCATAGATAGCTTTGGTCGCTTGTCCTTAACCTCTACCTCAGGAAGGGCCGTTTATATCTCAGGGCACATTGGTGCTGGTTCTGGTATAGCCTCTGCTCATTATTCTAACTTTGGACGACTTTCCTTGGTGAAAAATAACGGAACAGACATACTCTTATCAGGTGGTGCTGGTAGAGGCTTTGGCGTAAGTGGTGCTGGTATGGTAGGCTTTGGCGGTGCTTCGAGAGTGTCTCAATACTCCATGTCTTTAAGAGAGACAAAGAGCTTATTTAATGCCTATATTTCTGATGCCTTAGGTATGAATGGAGATAGATTTGGAAAGCATTTTGCTGGCTCTACTCAAGGATTTTCAGTGATCTTTGGAGCAGCAGGCGTATCGGCCTTGGTAGGCTTTGCTAAGTATGACGGAGTTAATTCCACTCCTGGCTTTTACAATTCCTTTGGACAACTTTTTGACAATCAATTTGTCTCCACAAGAAACCTTGGCGTTGCCACAGCAGGAGGTATCTTTCAAAACAATGCCTATGTAGCCTTTGCTAATAGCGTAGTGGTAGGAAGCTATGTGTATAACAGCGTTGGTGCAGCTAGCACTACAATCCAACTTGTAAATAATACAGCAGGCGTTACCACCCTCAAAGGTGCTATGGCGGTTATGGATGTGGCTGAAACAGCCATACTTAATCTAGATCAGATCCGTGCTGATATAGGTTCTGTGCAACAGCAAATAGAAAAGACCATAAACAACATCAGCACAACCCAGGTGAATTTAAAGGCTGCTGAGAGTGTTATTAGGGATGTTGACTTTGCAGCTGAGAGTGCAAACTACTCAAAGGCAAGCATACTTGCCCAAAGTGGTGCTTATGCACTAGCACAGTCAAATGCCTCAACCCAGTATGTTTTAAGACTTTTACAGTAGTCTTTTTACCACTTTGTCCTTGCCTCTTGGCAAGGACTCTCTATCTTAAATTCAAAGCTTTCTTAAATTTAAATTCAAAGCATTTTTATCTATCTTAAATTTAAAGCTTTCTTGTATCTTAAAAGTTTTTTATCTATCTTAAAATTCAAAGCACTTGTGTGTTGCATATAAGTTTAAATTGTATCTATCTTAAATTCAAAGTTTGCTTGTATATTCAAAGCCTTCTTGTGTTTTCTTGTATCTTAAAATCACTTGTATGTTGTATCTAAAATTAAAGCATTTTTAT
Source organism: Campylobacter troglodytis (assembly GCF_006864425.1). Lineage (GTDB taxonomy): Bacteria > Campylobacterota > Campylobacteria > Campylobacterales > Campylobacteraceae > Campylobacter_D > Campylobacter_D troglodytis. Next base: position 47,116 of record NZ_QHLI01000015.1, read on the forward strand.
CTCTATTAAATTCAAAGCTTTCTTAAATTTAAATTCAAATCATTTTTATCTCTCTTAAATTCAAAGCCTTCTTGTATCTTTAAAGCATTTTTATCTATCTTAAATTCAAAGCCATATTTTTTTATATCTTAAATTTAAAACTTTTGCAAACTGTGTCTTAAAGCTTCTTGGCTCTCACTAAGCTTAATTTTTTATCAAAAACAGCCCTTATTCACTTTTAAATTTGTTTTGAATTTACAGTCTTTCAAGCACAAATCCTCTTAAAATGCCTATTTTAGCTAGATCATAAAACTTGGAACGGCTTTTGCTTAAATGGCTTTAAGCAATTATTTTGAAAGGATTTACTATGGGTTTAAGGATTAACACAAACATAGGTGCCTTAACGGCTCACAACAACAGCCTAACTACAAGTAGGGAGCTTGATGCTTCACTAGAAAGGCTTTCCTCAGGTATGAGAATCAACTCAGCAAAAGATGACGCTTCTGGTCTTGCAATAGCAGATCAGTTAAGAAGCCAGGCCACTACCTTAGGACAAGCCATCAACAACGGCAATGACGGACTTAGCATACTAGGAGTTGCTGACAAGGCTATGGATGAGCAAGTTAAAATACTTGATCAGATTAAGGTAAAAGCCACAGCCGCAGCCCAAGACGGCCAAAGTCTTAAAACAAGAAATATGCTTCAAGCTGATATTACCCGTCTTATGGAGGAGCTTGACAACATAGCAAACACCACTATCTTTAACGGCAAGCAGCTTCTAAGTGGGGGATTTATAAATCAAGAGTTTCAAATAGGCTCATCCTCAAACACCACTGTGAAAACAAGCATAGGACCAACTCAAAGCTCAAAAATAGGTGTAACACGCTTTGAAACAGGATCAAACATCACAGCTGCATCTGCTGTTAAGATGGTGATTAAAAACTACAACGGCATTGAGGACTTTGAATTTGCTGAAATTCCCATCTCTTACAGCGTAAATACTGGAATTGGAGCATTAGCAGAGGAGATAAACAGGGTTAGCGATAAAACAGGGGTTCGTGCGACCTATACAGTGCAAACTTACGGGGTTTATGAGATTAGAGCTAGCACCACAGGACCTGACTTTACTATAAATGGGGTTACCATAGGGCAAATAGAGTATCAAAATGCCGATATGAACGGCCAACTTGTCCAAGCGATCAACTCAGTAAAAGACACCACAGGGGTTGAAGCTGCAAAGGATGAAAACGGTAAATTGGTGCTTACAAGTAGAGACGGAAGGGGCATCTTCATAGAAGGAGACATAGGACCAGGCTCAGGCATAATAGGAGCTCAAAGATCAAATTTTGGAAGATTAAATCTCGTTAAAAACTCAGGTCAAGACATAGCCATCTCAGGCACAGGCATAACAGGCTTTCAAACAGGCAAATTCATAACCCAGCAAAGCATATCCTTAAGGGATACTAAGTCTAAGATCGAAGGAAACAAAGCCGATGCTTTGGGATTTTTTGCCTATCCGGGTGGGTCTAAGTATATACTAACCCACGCAAATCTAACGGCATATATGTCAGCAGCAGGATCTGGCTTTTCAGCAGGATCTGGCTACTCCATAGGAAGTGGGAATAATTACTCCACCTACCTACAAGATAAATTCGTCTTTGGCTACTCAAATGCCTATACTATCTCAGCAGGATCTGGCTTTTCGACAAATTCAGGTAGATCTCAGTTTGCTGCTTTGAAGGTGGGGAGTGCAAATCTTTTTGTAGCTGATCGCACCTCAGGTGTAACTACTCTTAAAGGTGCTATGGCGGTTATGGATGTGGTTGAAACGGCTATTTTAAATCTAGATCAGACCCGTGCTGACATAGGCTCAGCCCAGCAGCAAATTCAAGCCACCATAAACAACATAACAGTTACTCAGGTAAATGTAAAAGCAGCTGAAAGCACCATACGCGATGCTGACTTTGCAGCTGAGAGTGCGACTTTTTCTAAATACAACATACTAGCTCAAAGTGGCTCTTACGCACTAGCCCAAGCAAACACAGCCCAGCAGTATGTTTTAAGACTGCTTCAATAGTCGCTTGAAGCTTTACTTTTTTTAACTCCTTTAAACCCTTTAAACCCACAGCTTCCCCCTTTTATAAGGGGGGCTTGAATTTAGCCCTTTTTCTCTTTGTAAGTGAGGCTTGAATTTAGCCCTTGTTCTCTTTATAAGTGAGGCTTGAATTTAATTGTAGCTTTTTATAAGTGGGACTTAAATTTAGCCCTTTTCCCTTTATAGAGTGGCTTGAATTTAGCCCTTATAGCTTAAATTGAATTTTTAATGGCTTTATTTTAAACAAGCATTGATTTTGGATAAAATATTTGTTATTTCTGAGCGTAGCAAAGTATCTCAAGCCCTTTTTTGTCATACTGAGCTTTTGCAAAAAGCGAAGAAACTCGTAATTCAAAAAGAGATATTTTTTGCTTGGGCTACGACTTGCAACTCGCAGAGTTGCTACGCTCAAAATATAAGTAGAGATTTTTCGCTTTCTACGAAAGCTCAAAATGACAAGCAAAGAGATTTTTTTGCTTGGGCTACGTCTAAAAGCCCTGCTGAGTCGCTTCGCTCAAAATATAAGTAGAGATTTTTCGCTTTCTACGAAAGCTCAAAATGACAAGCAAAGAGATTTTTTTGCTTGGGCTACGCCTAAAAGCCCTGCTGAGTCGCTTCGCTTAGAATGACAAAATCCTTGCCATACTGAGCGAAAAAGCTCAAACCCTTTTTTGTCATACCAAGCGTGTGATAAGTATCTCAAGTCTCACATTGTCATACTGAGTTTTTGCAGAAAGCGAAGAAACTCGTAATTCAAAAAGAGATATTTTTTGCTTGGGCTACGTCTAAAAGCTCTGCTGAGTTGCTACGCTTAGAATGACAAAATCCTTGCCATACTAAGCGAAAAAGCTCAAACCCTTTTTTGTCATACTGAGCTTTTGCAAAAAGCGAAGTAACTTGTAATTCAAAAAGAGATATTTTTTGCTTATGCTATGTCTAAAAGTCCTGCTGAGTCGCTACGCTTAGAATGACAAATTACTTGCTAAGAAAACTCAATATAACAAAAATTCAAAAAGAGCTATTTCGCAAAGCTTAATATGACAAAGGACTGTGATATATTTTGGCTACATCTGAATACAACAACCATACTTTTGTCATTCTAAGAGAAGTAAAAAATTCACGCTAAAAGAAACCAAGAATGAACGAAGTTATTAAGAAATACCTTGAATTTAATGGATTCTTCGCCTTGCTATTGCAAGGCTTACATTTTATCTAAGCTAAATACTTTTTACAAAAATGAAA
>NZ_QHLI01000016.1 GCF_006864425.1 Campylobacter troglodytis
GTAGCTACTACTCCAATATTTATCACTTTGTATTCTTGCTAATACATTTTGATAAAATTCATTTCTAGCTATTTGATATTCACTTGACACATTTCCGTAATTATATTTATGATAAAGCCTTTGTGAAAGTGTTTTATCCTTAGAGATAAAAATAAAAGGTGCAAATGTGCAAACTGAAAAATTATAAGCAGGATTGCTTAGGTCAAATGCTTTTTGAGTGTAGGCTTGATAACCGTGCTCTTTGTCTAATACTTTCTTATTTTGTGCTACTTCGTCCCAATAAACAAAAATAAAATTGCCTTTTATATTTTTAATATCAACATTTTTTAGCATTGATTGCAAAATTTTATCAAGTTGTAAATATACAAGCGAAATACTCTCTATAAGTATTACAGACCTTTTACTGTTTGGTATTCTATTTGATTGCACTTTGTTTTCAACGACAACGCAATAGCTTTGCATAAAACGATTCATACCATCTAACAGCTTCCTAGCCCATAGCCTAACCTTTTATGGATTCTAGATTCTCATCGATTGCTTGAAATTTGAGGAAGGTGGAGTGAATTTTTTGAATATGACTAAAAATATCCATCAAACTACCGGGAATTGTATAATATTCATCAATCAATTCTATGCCTATATTTGAAAGTTTTTGTATGACCCAATTAATGCAGTTGTTGTTTGTTATGTGATACCGTAAATCATAATGCACATATTTTTTTGTATTGGGCTTTACTTCCCTTGTAGCCTCAAAATCTTTTTTGATATTTCCCAAAAGAGTATTATATTGTTCTTTAGAAATTTCTAATACACAACGATTGGTTTTTGAAAAAGTATTTGTTGAGCGTAATTTTTTCACATTATATGTGTTTGTTTCTACATTATTATCAACTACATAGTGATTATTTTTAAATACTTTCCCAGCTGTATCAGTTATGTTTATAGTCCCTGTCCCAAATCCCCAAAATCCATCGTTATATTCATTTATTTCTTTTGCGTGATACCATTTTTTATCAATATCTATCCAATCTGCATTTTTAAGCTTTTCATCATTTGTTTTTTTGTCCATTTCATCTAATTCATCAGGGCTTTTACCTTTGGTAAGTCCCAAAAATGCGTGAGTTAAGTCGAGTTGCTTTTGAAATTCTTTGAATTTTAGTTTAGTAATAAGTTTGAAATCTGCATTTTTATATAGTTCTTGTTCCAATAATTTATCTATGTAAATAGTTACATAATATTTCATCTTTCACTCCTTAATTTTACCTAGCTAAGCTATACATTAGCGATATTAACCCATAGGCAACACCATAGACAATCGCACTTAACAACACATAAATGATAAGTTGTTTGTAAAAAATACAGACAAAAGATAAGGTGCATAAACATACTACAACAATATATAATTTATGTTCCAATATAAGGCAAAAAGCTATCGCAAACGCTACAATGATAGGTATTGCATTTCTAATATAAAATAAATTAAAGATGAAAATTAGCAATAAATTAAACCATATAAATTCGTAAAGATTTTCATATAAAGTTATAAAAAAAGCATTATAAAAATTGCCAATGATTATATTATAAATACAACTTATCACAAAAAATATTATTATAGGCACAACAACACTACACACAAACCACGCAATTTGTCCGCTTGTAATAGAATCTAGTCCTTTCAATTCTAGTTTTGATTTGATTTGTGTATAAATGGGAATTTTCAAAAATATGTCCTTTTATTTTCATTGCTTTCGCGAGTCTTAAGAATTATACTCAAACAAACTTTAAAATATCAAAGGCTCAAGACACTTTAATCTGATACAAGATCATTTTAAAGTATGGAGAACAAAATGAAAAATAAATATATGATTCATTCCAGAATTGTCTCAAAAGAAATTTAAGGAATTTTAAAGTATTTCTGCCTTGATTTAGAGGCGAAAAAACGCTCAAATTTGCCAAATTTCACAACAAAGTTTGTGTAAAATTTTCAAAGAAATTCGCATTTTAATTGCAAAAGAATGCGAAAAAATCTCTAAAATGAGTGGCGAGATTGAAGTTGATGAGAGTTATTTTTTACTTCGCCTTACGGCTCGTAACTGCTAGCAGAATGGGCAAAAAGGGTGCGTGGCAAGCATGGGCGTGGAGCTGGCAAGAAAACGCCTGTGTTTTTACTTCGTGCTATGCGTCTTGTAATTTTGCAAGAAGTAGCAAAGGCACATTATAGGGTAATGCAAATGAGCTGGCAAAGGGACGAAATCATATCAATGAGATAGATAATTTCTGGGGCTTTGCGAAGTTGACACTTGTCAAATTTCATGGCTAAAAAGAAAATTTTGTTCTTCACTTAAAAGAAATAGAATTTAGATATAATACGAAAAATTTAGGACAAAATCTTTATCAAATTTTATTAAAATTGATAAGAGAAAATCCTATTGGAGTATCTTGAGCCATAGTGTAAAATAGAATATGTATAGCATTATCAGATTCATCATATTCTAAATAATAAATAGGCTTTGTTTGATCTAAATCGTTGTTTGAATCTTTTGAAGTTCTTGTGCTTGAATTTAAATCATTTACAATTGGATTCTTGTTCAAATTTCTTGCATTTGAATTATTGTTTGAATTTAAATCACTTGAATTTAAAACATTAAAATTTGAATTCTCATTTAAATTCAAACTCCCAAAGAAACATTCATTATGTGGCAGTGTAGATTCTGTGCCACCTGTGAGTAAAATTGAATCTAAAAATACATAGATCTTATAACCTTGTAAATCCTCTTTTGTAATGTTTTTAAGATTATTAGATTCATCATTTATTGTATTATTTTTTATGGATTCATAGATTTGATTATGGATTGTGCGGCAATCTATGGTTGCGTTATTATTGCAAAATAGATAAACACTATTTTTGCTTACACTAATTGAAATGATAAAATTTTCCATTATAGTGCCTATGAAGCGATAAAAATTTTAGTTTTACCACCAAAATATAAGCCCTGTATGATTTTACATTTTCCGCCCAAACATTGCTCTTCCCATATTTGATTGAGGCTTGAATATGTGCTTGAATTGTAGCCGTAAATTTGTGAAATATTATCAGCATTTTCAAGGCATTTGCCATTTTTATCTACTGCTACAAATATTCTAAAATTATCTATGGCTACTTTATAGGCTATATTTTCCTTGTCGTTAATAAATGTGCAATCCTTTCTTAATTTGTTAATATCGTCTTTATTTAGAATTAAAATATATTTTTGTTTTTCTTGCATTTTTAATATAAAGTCTATGATTTGCTCATTTTGTATGCTTGTTTGCAAATAGTTTTCATTGTAATTGTTAAGCTCTCGCTTTCTTTCACTCATCATCACTGCTATTTTTGATAAAAATAATGCCAAAAAGTTAATCTCTTGTGGCCTTTGTTTTATAAGTGTCAATGGTCCATTTTTTCTAGTAAAATTTTGCGTGTTCATTTTATTTGTTTTGGTAACAAAAGCACTAAGATAAGTTTGAATATTTGACATAAAAGCATTTAGATTATTAATAGTATCTTGCGAGGTATTATTTTGTGCGATTTTATTGTAGTTGCCTTTAAGTTCTAAAAGATAAGAGTAAAAATAAAGGGTTTGAGTAAGTGGGATAATGGAATGTGTATCGGATTCCACTTGTATTTCACATCTTGTGCCTAAAGTTTTTATGCCTATATCTCCTATTGTATCAAAATTATCTTTTGAATCTTTAGATATACTATGATATATTTGATTGCTTGATAGCGTATTTGGCAAGTATATATTTTGGTTTCGTAATGCTTTTAGTTGATTTAATAGATTATTATATGGTGTATTTAAATCATAGCCTAGTATAACAAATTTAGATTCAGATATTTTTATTTGTGTGGTTTGGTTGATAAAGGCATAAGCATAGTATATATAAAATGTATTTTGCTGATATTTTTCTATATTGTATGCGATTGTATCATACAGCTTTTTAGCTTCTTGCTTCATACTATTCATATCAAATGTTTGATATATGCCATATCTAACATTATGTAAAGTAACTGCTTCCAAACTCATTTGTAAAAAATATGGAATAGTGTGGCACAGCTGGTTATATACATCATCATTGCCCTTAATATTGAGTAGTCCCCTACTATTAGTTTTATAGCTTTCTAAACGACTAAATAATTTTCTATTCATTTCTAACATTCCACAGTATAAACCCGAATCTTTATTGTTAGATAATATTTTATATGGCGTTAAATCTGCTGTCTTAAATTGAAGTATGCTTGTAATTATATCCATTATAGAGGGATTATATAATTCCAATAATACAAAGCCAATATAAATATTTTGAGCAATCTTTGTAGTTGTATCGTTAAAAATTCCCGGTGCATTATAAGTATAAACACCACTTATTAAATCGTAATAAGTTAAAGAGCACATTTGCGCCAAATATCCGCCTAGAGAATGCCCTGTAACAATAAATTTTTGATTAGACTTTTTTAGTATGGGTTTAACTTTTGATTCTACAAAATCTATCATATCAAAATATTGTCGTGGTATTTGATTTGTAGCTAATAGAATATCTGTCTGTAAATCATCAATCATTTGTTTAAGTTTCTTTAATGAAATTTCTGTGTCACGAAATGATATTATAAATTCTTTTGTAGATTTATCTTGAAATAATGTTGCAGAGAATCCTGAATCTGTATTTGGACAATGTTCTATCAAATCATATTTTTCAAAAAATTGTTTGGCTTGAGTGGGAGTGAAGTCGCCACCAAGAAATTTATCATTATACCACGAATCTTTTGATTTGTCATTTTCATCTTTATAGTATTTGTATTCTATGTTTAGGATGTCAACTGGAGTGGGACGAAAATTTTTATCTAAATCTTTGCCAAGTTCTTTTTTCTTAATGTTTGTAAAGACATCAAATTTCTTTTTGTCTTTGTCTGAATCAATCTTAAACTCGGGATTAACATAATGAAAGTATCCATAACTTGCCCACGCAAGTTCCGCGCAATCTTTAAGTTTTTGTATTTGTTTTCTGTTACCCATTTTAACTCCTAATTTTATTCATAGTTGCATACTTTAACACCATTCTTGTAATGGCAATAAAATTCAAAACAATGCATCCTATCTCCGCTAAAATAAAATCCGCTTCCCTCATTGCCTTCTAATGCTGGTCTTAAATTTCGCCATTGAGCCAAGAAGCTAGTGTTTTTAATATTGTCTTTTGTTGTTTTTTCATCATTAAACCATATAGTGAAGCTAAAATTGATTCTATCGCCAAGCCATTTTTCAAACCAATATGAGTAGTATTCTTTATCATCGCTTACAATCAATGTGCTTACATTAGACATATTATCCAAGCTTGTATTAAAATATGCCAACACTCTATTGTAATATTCCTCATCTAATTTGCCACCTTTGGCTTGATATATTTCAGGGTCTAATTCACATAACTTCTTAAATTCCCAATAGCTAGGCTCAAAGCTATATGGCATAAACCATCGCCAAAATCCACTAATGATAAGGACAAGCAAAATAATAAATAATGATATTATAAGTGCTTTTTTCATCTACACTTTCCTAGATTTAAGGCTGTATTATACTAATAACAAACTTAAACATACGCTTTTATATTATCCACCAAATCAAAATATCCATAAGAAGCCCAAGCCAACTCTGCATAAGCTCTTAAATCATCAATTTTTTGTTTCATTGCATTTCCTTTGTCCTTATATAATTCTTGTTAAAGCTAAAATAAGAATAAATGGATAATACGAAAAAAATATTAAAAAATTACTTAAATATTTCTTATTCCTTTTCATTGCAAAAAGCCATAAATTAACTATCATTGGCGGAAATATTATCCAACCTAACATAATAAAAAATTCCTCAACCCTATTTGGATTATGCCCTATGATAGGGGATATAAACCAACCTATAATACAAAATATCACCCAACAAAGATAAAGCATGTTTAGTGTTTTCATTCTTTATAGCTTATATGATAAGTTTTCATCTTTAATTTTATCTCCCTTAGAATCTAGCTCATAAATTTTTCTAGGATTGCCCTTAAAATCTTCAAGCAAGTCAAAGTAAAAATAACTCGCCCACGAAAGTTCTGAGTAGTCTTTTACATTATTAAGTTGAGTTTGCATTAATTTACTCCTTGCAAGAGCTAAGATTTTTATATAATAAAGTATTTAAAAGCCATATAGCAACTGAATTATTTTGTGGTAAATATATACTATAACATCTTTATCAAACAGTATTCGTATCCATTCTATTTCATAATATACATTAAAAATATGTAAAAATATGTAAAAATACGCCATGATATGTAATAATATGCAAATACATAGTCTTAAATTTAGTTTAAATTTATATAAAATTATAGCTATGCAAATAATCTTATATGAAGTAACTATTATAAAAAATTCTAAAAACCTATCACTTGAATATATAAAACTAAAATAATGAGCAAGAACTACAAAGAATAAACAGTAACAAAAAAGAGCAACAAAGATATTTTTAGTTCTTGTTTTTGCATAAATTAAATAATAAAAATAAGGCAATAGAGGAAAAAGACATAATGCAAAATACAAAAACAACATTTCTATAAGAATTTCACCGCTTGTTCTATATCCCCAATGCCCCATAAAAATACCCAAAAGACAAGCAAGTCCCCAAAACACCATCCAGCAAATATAAAGTATCTTTAATAATTTCATTGTGTCCCTCTAAATCCAAGCACAAATCTATCTTTTTGAGTGTCATAAAATAAAGTAGCACTAAAACCTGATACAGTATTTGCTTGATGAAAGTAAATTTTGTATCTTTTGATAAATTCCTTTGCTTGCAATTCCCCAAATTCGCCATTGAGTGTATCAAAGTTAAATTTTTCATCAAGCGAATTCAATAACTTAGATTGCCAAGTATCATCTTGCTTTAAATTTATTAAAACCTCTTGTCCACTATATTTGCTACTTACTATGTGTTCTAAGTTAAGTATTAGTTCCTTATATCCTCTTGAATAACTTTCATCTTTGATTTTATTGCCCTTAGAATCTAACTCATAGATTTTTCTAGAATTGCCCTTAGAATCTTTGAGTAAATCAAAGTAGAAATAACTTGCCTGTGCTAACTCTGCATAGTCTTTTAAGTTGTTGATTGTTTGTTGCATATTAAGCTCCCACAAAACTCATTCTAGTAATAATTGCAAAGAGAATATATCCTAACGGATAATATAAAAACAATACACAAAACATCATTAAATATTTCTTATTCCTTTTCGTTGCAAAAAGCCATAAATTGACTATCATTGGCGGAAATATTATCCAGCCCAACATAATAAAAAATTCCTCAACCCTATTTGGATTATGCCCTATGATAGGGGATATAAACCAACCTATAATACAAAATATCACCCAGCAAAGATATAGCATGTTTAGTGTTTTCATTTTATGCATCCCCTAGGATAATTTTCACCTTTTATCTTTTCCCCATCAAAATCTAATACATAAATTTTTCTAGGATTACCCTTAAAATCTTTAAGTAAATCAAAGTAAAAATAACTCGCCCACGCAAGTTCTAAGTAGTCTTGTAAATCATTAAGCTCTCTTTTCATCATATGTTCCTTTTTCCATATAAATAATGCTAAATGTTACAATATGAACAATAATAGCCACAATAAGATAAATAATATCTTCGGTCTTGTTTAATACCATAACTACAAAACATAATAAGTAGCAACAAATAATAATGAACAATAATAAATAACAAAAAAGAGCAACAAATATATTTTGAGTTCTTGTTTTTGCATAAATTAAATAATAAAAATAAGGCAATAGAGGAAAAAGGCATAATAAAAAATACAAAAATAACATTTCTATAAGAATTTCATCGCTTGTTCTATATCCACAATGTCCCATAAAAAGACCCAAAAGACAAGCAAATCCCCAAAACACTATCCAGCAAATATAAAACATATTTAATAATTTCATTGTGTCCCTCTTACCGCAAATATAAATGCTTTTGTGAATTTATTTTGAAATAAAGTGGCAGAAAAGCCTAATTCGGTGTTTAGGTTATTGAATAAGTAAGTCATATTTTTCAAAGAAGTATTTCGCTTGAGTGGGAGTGAAATCTCCTTTTAGTTTTTAAGGTTTATAAATGTGATATATTCTGTGGTTACATAGCCATTATAATACATATTCAATATGTCAGTTAATGTTATTTGTTTTTCACTTTTATCACCATAGCATTATCGCTGTTAAATCGTTTGCCTAACAAATGAAAATATCCATAAGCCACTTGTGCCAACTCTGCATTTTCTGCAATTTTTTGTATTTGGTTAATATTATTCATTATTTACCCTTTTATCGCAAAAGATTCTTTGATTATCTTTAAAATAAGGCTCAACTAAACTTAAGCACTTTATTTCTTATCATTTTTAGCAAGATTTTATACAAAGCTTGATCTTGAATTTTCGTCTTAATTGCGTTTTTTTAAAGCAAAACAAGAAATTTTCTTTTTTAAAGCCTTTAAATTTAGCAAGTCTATGTTTAGCAAAGCCCTAAAAATTCACAATTTTGTTGATATGATTTCGTCCGTTTTCAAACTCATTTTTTGAGTGTTTTACTCTATAATGCTCTTTAGCACCTTCTACTACGCAGTTGCAAGTAAAAACGAAACAAAAAATCTACAAGTCCATCATAAGCTTTCCAACAATCACTATAAATGATAGATTCTTGCAAATTGCTCAAATCTCACAATTAAGCAAAAGCTAGCTAGCAAAACAGTTTTTTATGATTTGGGTATAAACGCTAGCCTAGCATTTAAGATCCATTTTTACAAAGATCTAAGACACATAGCAAGAAGTAAAAACATAGAAGTTTTTATGTTGTTTACTCTCCTTCTTTTGCCACACACTCTTTTAGCAGTAAAATAACTCTCAACAATTTCTATTTCACCTTGAATTTTAGAGATTTTTTCACATTCTATTGCAATTAATACTCTAATGTTTTTGATTATTTTATTGATACTTTGGCGAGATATTTTGCTAAATTTTGCAATTTTAGAGGCTTTAATATCAAGGCTTCCCCAAAAATTGCAAGTGCAAGGATGCAAAAAAATACTTCAAAATCTCTTTAAATTCAGCCTCTAAAATTCTAAAACAATCAATACACTTGTTTTTCACCTTATAAATTACAACTTGAAGCTACTTTGTTAGAGTTTAAGTTTAAGAGAGCCTAAAACATTTTAAGATACTTAGCCTAAAATAAACAAAAAACAATGCTTGTTGATAAAAATGCCAAGTTAAAAATCCTCATTTGGATAAAGCACTTCTTTGCGATTTACAAAAATTTCCTCATTTACCCTACTTTTGCCATTTAAAAGCACTGAGATATTTACTATGATAAGATTATCTTTGCTTAAATTTGCGTCCTTATTTGTGCTGATAAATTGAAAGTTTTTGCATTCTTGCAGGGGGTAAAAATAATCAATGCGAATTAAATCATTTGCTCTTGGGTAGTTAAATTCGGCATAATCAAGGCATTCTTTGTTTTGTTTTTTTGCCTGAATTAAAAAATACTTCGCCAAATTTAGGCCATTTTGTGCAAGGATTTGAGCCTGAGTATAAAGACTTAAATCCCTTATGTGGCGGGGCGTGTAGCTTGAAATTTGAAGGTTTAGCACCACAAAAAAGCTAATGAAAACGAGCAAAAGTAGGCTCATTAACAAGATAAAACCCCTTTTCATCGCCAAACCCACTTTTGAATGCAGTTTTCTTTGCTTAAACAAAGCTTAACTGTGAATTCACCGGCACTTGCACTGATTTTAAGGCTATGAAGCCCATCAAGCAAAACGCCACTGTGCGAAATGCCAGTAAGATAGGGTGTGTGGTGATAAATTAGCTCGCCGTTTTCTAAATTTAGGCTAACTTTGGCTTCAATGAGTGCGTAAAAGCCTGTGAATTCGCCGTTTAAAAACTCAAGTTTTTCTCTGTCTAAAACCCTTGCCTTATGAATTTTTTTGTCTTTTAAATCATAGAGAAATAAAAATTCATTGTTTTTCACCCCTTGCAAGTCGTTGTAATTTGCCAAAACGCCAAAATTCAAGCCTTCCTTTGTGTTGTAGATAAAATTGCTTTTTGGAGCATAAATGTTTGAGTTTTCATCCTTAAGCAAAACGCCGCTATGCCCTATGAAAGCGGTGTTTAAGCGGTGCAAAATTAAATTATCGCTATCCTTTAAAATGCACTCAAAGCCTGAATTTAAGGGGGAAAATTCAAGGCAGCGTTGTAAAATCTTTTCTATGATTATAAGTGTAGAGTTTGCATTTATAAGGGCTTGGCTGTTTTGTTTGCCGTAAAATGCCCCTAAATTCAGCAAGGGCGTGGCAAAAAGCACGAAGCAAAGTCCTAGCATTGTCATAACCACAAGCATTTCAAAGAGGCTAAAGGCTTTTTTCATCTTTAAAATAGCCCTTGTAGCTTTCATCGATGGGCTTTAAGCCCTTGAATTTAAGCCTTGAAGCCTCATCATAATGTTGCAGAAATGGTAAAAGTCCCAAATTTTCAACCAAAATTTCAATTTTTTGCGTGGGTGCCTTTTTCAAAGCCCCTTGTTCGCTGTAAATGGTTTGCGTTTGAAAGATATAAGAGTGATTTTTCGCCACCCTTGCCGTGCTTTCGTAAAAAAAGGCAAAGATTAAGCCCAAAATCACAAGGGCAAAAAGGGTTTCTATGAGAGAAAAAGCCTGTTTCACCGCGTAGCACTTGTGCTTATGGCTTGGTAAAAGGCACTGCGAACGGCATTGTCCTCTAAAATTTTAACGCCCTTTATGGTTACGCCGCCCGGAGAGCAGATCTTTTCTTTGATGATGGCTGGATGTTCGTGTTCTAAGAGCTTAGTAAAGCTCTCAAATAGGCTTTGTGTGAGGCTTAGGCTTAATTCCCTCTTTAAGCCCTCATAAACGCCCCCGTTTGCTATGCTCTCAGCCACTACCGCCAAAAACGCCGGCGCACAGCCACTTATAGCCATAGCAGCACTCATAAGCCTTGCATTTTCAAGCTCGAAAGCCTTACCAAAGGCTTGTAAGATTGCTAAAATCTCATCTTTGTAATTTTCATTCTCGCAAACAAAAGGCGTAGTCGAAGCCTTGTAAAAAGCAGCGGTGTTAGGCATTGCTAGGACGAAGTTTTGTGCCTTAAAAGCAGCTTGCAAGTCTTTAAAATCCTTATTTGCCAAAACGCTTATTATTACTCTTGCCTTGCCTGTAAGCCTTTGAGCTACTTCATCAAGGGCGTAAGGCTTAAAGGCTAGGATTATATCTTTGTTTTCGGCCTTAAATTCATCATAAAGCAGGGTTTGAAAGCCTTTTTGTTTGAATTCAGCTAATTTTTTAGCGTTTCTGCCTACGATGAAAACTTCGTAATTGTCTTTCAAGCCACAGCCCAAAGCCCCTGCCATAGTACCTGAACCAAGTATGTAAAGGGGTTTCATTCTTTTGTCTTTTTTTCTGGCTTTCTCATATAATTAGAAATTTTATCCATTTGCAAAAAATCAGGATAGGCATTAGGATCCAAGATCACCTGAGCAAGGCTCTTATTGTCCCAATTTATAACAATGGGAGCTAGGAAATTCAAGGTAGAATCATTAATATCCTTATGAATAGCCATAATGATAAAGGCTTGTCTGCTTGAATCTTTGTTTAAGCTTAAAAGCTCTCTATAATAATCAGGTATATCAAAGTCATACCCAGGTCTAATCAACTGAGGATCTATAAGAACAAAGGTAAAGTCTTTACCGTCCAAGCTTTTAAGCTTTATAAAGATCTCATCAACGCGGATGAACTCCATACTCTTAGTATCCTCAAAGCCCAAGATAGGACATTTGACAGTTAAAACAATTTGCTCTTCACTCATTTTTTCTCCTTCTTTCTATTGCTTTGCAGAAAATAAGCAAAAATAATTCCAAATTTTTAGCCCATTTAAGAACTTGTCTTATAATTATAATAAAAAATCTTTAAAATAGGCAAAACAAATGATTAAAACAAGCCTTCTTTTTATCTTAGTCTTATTTTTTGCTGCTTGTTCTAGCAAGGACGGCGAGCTTTATAATCTTAGTGCAAAACAGTGGCACAAGCAAATCATTAAGGATTTACAGTCTAGGGACTTAGAAAAAGCAGATGAGCATTATATCTCTATGGCAAGTGAGCATGTGGCTGATCCCTTGCTTGAGCCTATACAGCTTATCTTAGCACAAGCTCACATAGAGGAGGAGGAGTATAAGCTTGCGGATTTTTATTTAGAGGAAAATGCAAAGAAATTTGGCAATTCAAAAAACATAGACTTCATTCGCTACCTACAAATCAAGGCTAAATTCAAGGCTTTCAAGCAGCCAAATAGAGATCAAGGCCTCTTGCTTGAGGGCAAGGAGCAAATTGATGAGTTTTCTCTTAATTATCCTAGTGCAAGATATGATCCCCTTGTTAAGACTATGTTAGCTAGGTTTAATCTAGCCATTTATGCCCTTGATCAAAACATAGCCTCTTTGTATAAAAGAACAGGCAGGAAAGAAAGCTATGAGGTATATAAACAAAGGCTTGAAGAATCAGACTTTGTAGGAGTGCCTATGAAGAAAGCAAGGGTGCCTTGGTATAGATGGCCCTTTGAGTAGAGGCTTGAATTTTTAAAATGCTAATTTTATAATTTAAATTTTTAGCCAAAAAATTTGCCTTGTGGCTTGTTAAAAAAAGTTTTTTTGTTTTGAGAAATTTCTTTTTTTAAAGAAACTGAACCTTGACTAAAAAGCTTTTGTATTTTGAGTAAATTTAGTTTTTCAAAGAAACCACACTTTTACAAAAAGGCTTTTTGTTTTGAGAAACTTTATTTTTTAAGAAATTGCGTTTTAAAAGCTTTTTAAAGAAACTAGGCTTTACTAAAAAATATACCTTGCTTGTAGAAACTAAGTTTTGTCAGCTAGGCTTTTAGCCACTTAGTTGCCCCAGTTAAAATGCTTTTTTTAATTTTAACGCTTTTAAAAGACGGTTTAAATTTAAACTGCGTTTTACAAAATTTAAGATTTAAATTTAAACATAAAATTCAAGGCTTTTTGTCATAAAGCTTAAATTTTTAGCTAAATTTTAGTAAAATTCACATAAAAATTTAAGCAAGTTAAATTTAGGCTTGAATTTGAAATTTTGCAAGGATTTGAGTTTGCTTAAATTTTAAAATTTGCAAAGCTTTAAACTTGCTTGAATTTTGTAAATTTGCAAAGGCTAAATTCAAAGGCTTTTTGAAACTTGCTAAATTCAAAAACAAGTTTTACATTAAAGAACTTGTGAATTTAAAAAGCTTGTTTTAAGGGCAAAAAAGTCTTGTGAATTTAAAAAATTCAAGGTAGTTTTTAAAAAGAGCAAATTTTAAAAAGCTTGCTTACATACAAGCTTGAATTTAAATTAAAAGGACAAAATATGAATGTAGAGCAAAACAAAACTTATCCAAGCGAACTTCCTGTGCTTGTAGAAGATGAGCTTTTTTTATATCCCTTTATGATAACGCCCATTTTTTTAAACGACATTGCAAACATTAAAGCACTTGATCTTGCTTTAAAAAACGAGACTATGCTCTTTGTCGCCCCTTCTAAATTTGAGGGTGCTAGAAGCTTTGATGAGATCTATGACTGTGGTGTAATAGGCACTGTTATGAGAAAGGTGCCTTTGCCTGATGGGCGCGTCAAAATACTATTTCAAGGCTACACCAAGGGCAAAATCATAAAGCAAATAGGCTCAAAGCCATTAAGGGCATTAATTGACATCATCCCTCAAATAAACACAGACGGTGCCAAAAACGAGGCACTCTTAGCAGTTTTAAAAGAAAAGGTAAGAGCCCTTGCTAATATAAGCCATTATTTTTCCCCAGACTTGCTTCGCACCATCGAAGAGGGCGTAGATAGCGTTAGAATTTGTGATCTCATACTAAATACCATTCGGGTAAAAAAACAAAGTGCTTATGAATTTTTCATAGAAAGCAATGTAGAAAAAAAGATCATGGAGCTGATAAATTTAGTAGCAGAGGAGATAGAGGCAAATAAATTACAAAAGGAGATAAAAAATAAGGTTCACTCAAAGATAGATCAGGTAAATAAAGAGTATTTTCTCAAAGAACAAATCAAACAAATTCAAAAAGAACTTGGCTCAGACACTCAAAAAGAAGACGACACCAAAGAGTACTACACCCGCCTTGAAGCCAAGAAAAAATTTATGTATGAGGAAGCCTACAAGGAAATTAAGAAACAAATTGAAAAATTTGAAAGAATTCACCAAGACAACTCCGAAGCCTCGATGATACAAACCTACATTGAAACAGCTTTGGATGTGCCTTTTGAAAAGATGGCGAAAAAAAAGCTTGACATTAAAGAGGTCGCAAAACAGCTTGATAAGGATCACTACGCTCTAACAAAGCCCAAAGAACGCATTGAGGAATACTTCGCCGTTAGAGAGCTACTTGAAAAAAGGGGCATTGAGGATAAAGACGGTGCAAAGGTAATAATGTGCCTTTATGGACCGCCGGGCGTTGGTAAAACCTCGCTTGCCAACTCTGTGGCAAAGGCTTTAAAAAGAGAGCTAATCCGCATAGCCCTAGGGGGTTTAGAGGATGTAAATGAATTAAGAGGACACCGTAGAACCTACATAGGTGCTATGCCCGGACGCATTGTGCAGGGGCTAATCGAGGCAAAGCAGATTAATCCTGTCGTGGTTTTGGACGAGATAGATAAATTAAATCGCTCTTTTCGAGGGGATCCAAGTGCCGTGCTTTTAGAGATCTTAGATCCTGAGCAAAATGCGAAATTTAGGGATTATTACCTCAATTTCAACATTGATTTAAGTAAAATTATCTTTATCGCCACGGCGAATGATATAGGCTCGATTCCAAGCCCACTGCGTGATAGGATGGAGTTCATTGAGCTAAGCTCATACACGCCAAATGAGAAGTTTGCCATTATGCAAAACTATCTAATCCCTGATGAAAAGGCAAAGCACGGCTTGAAAAAGGACGAGCTTTCCATAAACAAAGAAGCTTGCGAGCTGATAATTAGCGAGTACACCAGAGAAAGTGGGGTTAGAAGCCTTCGTAGAAAGATAGCCGAGCTTTGCAGAAAAAGTGTGAAAAAATTACTCTTAGAAGATACAAAAAAGGTCTTAGTAACTTCAAAAAATTTAAGTGAATTTTTGGATAAAAAGGTCTATGAGCTTGAAAAACAAAACGGACAAAATGCCGTAGGACAAGTAAACGGCCTAGCTTGGACGGCTGTTGGAGGAGAGGTTTTAAAGATAGAAGCCATTAAGATCAAGGGCAAGGGGCAGCTAATGCTTACAGGCTCAATGGGCGATGTGATGAAAGAATCAGCACAAATTGCCTTTAGTTTGGTAAAAACCCTCATCGACAGTGGCACAGTAAAGCTTCCTAAAAAACTAGCCAAATTAAAGGAAAATGTATATGATCTTTACAATATACATTTGCATATACCCGATGGGGCTACTCCTAAGGACGGCCCAAGTGCTGGGATCACTATGTGCGTGGCACTGGCTAGCATTTTTAGCGAAAGGAAGGTTAATGCAACTGTGGCTATGACAGGAGAGGTTGATCTAGTGGGAAAGGTTTTGCCAATAGGAGGCTTAAAAGAAAAGTTAATAGCAGCTTATAAAGCCGACATAAAAACAGCCCTAATCCCCACGAAAAACTATGAAAGAGACTTAAAAGATATACCCCTTGAGGTGCGAGAAAGCTTAAAAATCATCCAAGTAACTAGAATAGAAGAGGTCTTAGAATACGCTCTCATATAGGCACCAAACTTGGTGCCTTAAAGCCAGATATGGGCTACATACTTAACCCAAGGAATACAAAGAACTAAAAAAACCACCAAATATATAAAACCAAAGATCAGCCCCAATCTCCAAAAATCCTTACTTTCAATATAATGAGTGCCATACCAAACAGGACTAGGTCCTGTGCCATAAGGGGTGATAATGCCAACAATGCCAAGTGTGAGCATTAAAAACAAGGTAAGTTGTTGTAGATCAATGCCATTTATCCCACTTGCTACTGTGATAAACAGTGCCAAAAGTGCGGTTACATGTGCTGTTGTAGAGGCAAAGAAATAATGAAGCACATAGAAAAATACAATCAAACCTATAAGTGCAAGTGTGGGCTCTAAATTTCCCAAATATGCCCCTCCTATCCTTGCTATAAAGTCCAAAAAGCCTACATTTTTAAGCCCACCTGCCAAGGTTACCAAGGAGCCAAACCAAGCCAAAACGCCCCAGGCTGCCTTATTTGCCAAAATATCATTCCACTCAATCACCCTTAAAAGCACCATTAAGATCATAACAGTTAAGGCAACAACAGTGGCATTTACCCCAAAGCTATCTCCAAAGATCCAAAAAATTAGAGCAAAAACGGCTAAGATTATCATGGTGTATTCTTTAAGGCTCATAGAACCTAGCCTTGATAACTCCTCCCCAGCCCATTTAGAAGCATCCGCAGAACCTTTCAAGCTTGGCGGATAAAACACATAAGCAAGCCAAGGAGTAGCAAGAAACAAAACGATCCCAGCAGGTAAAAAAGCCATAAACCAGCCAAACCAGCTAATGGGTGCTACCCCGCTTTTAACAGCCGTTTCCATAGCAAGTAAATTTGGAGCAAGGGCTGTAAAAAACATAGAACTTGTTACACAAGTAGCTGCTAATGAAACCCAGACCAAATAAGCTCCTAATTTTCTAGGATCCTTATCAGGATGAGAATCAACCATAGGAGGAATTTGACTAACTATGGGATAGATTATGCCCCCGCTTCTTGCTGAATTTGAGGGTATGAAAGGAGATAAAATGCCATCTGCTATGCTAATGGCATAACCAAGTCCAAGAGAGGTCTTGCCAAGCGTTTTCACTAAAAATAGGGCTATTCTCCTACCAAGTCCGCTTTTTTGATAGCCAAGCCCTATCATAAAGGCTGCAAAGATGAGCCAAACTGTGGAATTAGAAAAGCCAGCAAGTCCCCAATTTACAGCCTCACTAGACTTGATTATAGTTTCAGAATTTCCACTTCCAACAGGTCCAAGCTTAAGCCATATACACACCCCAACCCCAATCAAACCAACCAAGGCAGAAGGCACAGGCTCTATGATAAGCCCCACAATAACCCCAACAAAGATAGCAAAATAAAGCCAAGCATTAAAGCTTAAACCCTCAGGCACAGGACAAAGCAAAATCAAAAGTGCTACAATGATAGGAGAAAAGGCTTTTAAAAATTTAGCCACATAATGCATAGGAACTTCCTTTGAAGTTTAGTTTTAAAGTTAATAATTTTGACACAGTTTTAAGGAAAGATTTTTTAATGAGCTTGATATTTTTATCTTATTTTAAACATTTATCATTTTAAATTCAAAATAAATTTTTTATTTGTTTTAAAAATTCAAAGCTTTTCTTTACTATCTTTAAATTTAGCTTGAAAAAAATGAGAGATTATATAAAAATAAATCTTAAATAAAACTTAAATTTTTAAGATTTATTTAAGCTCTAATAAACCCTAGCATAAATTCAAGGCATAAATTTTAAACTCTTTTAAAAAGCTTTTAAAAAATGAAAAGGCTTTACGCTAAAAGCTTGCTGTGAATTTTTATGTAAATTTGCTTTTTAAGTAGCAGTTTAAATCTAAGTATTGGGCTCTTTTTTAAAAAAGTATTGATTTTAGACAAAATATCATATTTGTCATTGTGAGACTGTGCCAAAAATACACGAATTTATGGAGAAGTGCCTTGAATTGACGGCTTCTTCACCCATAAATTCGCCAATGGCAAATCAATACTTTTCTTGAAAAAGAGCTAAGTAATAAAAGCAAAGGCTTTTTTGTTTAAATTTAGAACTGAGTTTTAAATTTTAGTAGCAAAAAAAGATTTAAAGATGGTTTGAAAGGATAAAACAGTGTAAAATTAGCATTTAAAATTAGCCTTACTAAAATTTACAAAGCTAACAAAAAGTCTTTTGTATCTTGAATTTTATTTTAAGCTTTTTTTAGCATTTCACTAAGCTTTATTTTTCTTTTTTATTATAAGCTTTAAAGCCACAGCTATGGCTTCTTTGTAGCTTTTTGTGGAAATTTTGGCATTTTTGTAAGCCTTGTCAAAGGCAGTGCCGTGATCAACGCTAGTGCGGATTATGGGTAAATTTAAGCTCACATTGACGCTTTTTTCAAAAAATAGTGCCTTTAATGGAGCTAGGGCTAGATCGTGGCTCATAGAAATAAGACGGTTGCACTGTTTGAGTGAATTTTTCGTAAAAGCAGTATCAGCTACAAGGGGATTTGGTAAATAAAAATGCTTGAATTTCGCCTCTTTTTCAAGGCTTT
This sequence comes from Campylobacter troglodytis, assembly GCF_006864425.1. Classification (GTDB taxonomy): domain Bacteria; phylum Campylobacterota; class Campylobacteria; order Campylobacterales; family Campylobacteraceae; genus Campylobacter_D; species Campylobacter_D troglodytis. The sequence goes on from NZ_QHLI01000016.1 coordinate 18,418, forward strand.
GACTTAAATTTGAAAGCAAAATTTCATCATCAAGCAAACTTTTAAGCAGATTTTCAAATTCTATTTTATGATGATTTAAAAATCTTTTTTGACGAGTGTTTGAAAGGGTTTTGACATTTAAAAAAACATTAGTTATTTTAAGAGCCCTTGAAATTTCAAGCTCTTCTTTGCCTCCTATGGTACCAAAGTCGCTAGCGTGGGGGTTAAAAGATAAAACCCCTATCTTTTTAAACCGAGTTTCTTTGTAAAAGGTGATTAAAAATTCACAAAGTTTGGGTGCTTTTATCTTAAAGCTAACCTCGCTTAAAGGGATATGCTCGGTAAAAAGCCCTATAAATAATTCCTTGCAACCAAGCATCATAATGGCTTGTCGCCCAAAAAACTCACCTAAGGCCTGAGTATGTCCCTTGTAGGTAAGTCCTGCCTCGCTCCAAGCCTTTTTGTGAATGGGTAGGGTTATTAAAGCCCTTGCAAAGCCCATTTTGACAAACTCACAAGCAAATTTAAAGCTAGCAAAGCTATAAGATCCACTATTTGAGTCTATCTTTCCTGCCTTAATCTTAAATTTTTCGTTGGTTTGACAAGCTAAATTCGCCTCAAAGCACAAGCTGTCCTTATGCTGTCCTTTGATAAGGCTCATTTTAGAGGCGTTTGAAAATTCAACGCAAGTAAAATGCTTTGGTTTCTTTGAATTTAGCCTTTTCAAAGCCTGATTTAAGAGGCTTTCGTGTATGAAGTAGTAGGGCGTGCAGTATTTTGAGATGAAGTTGTGGCTTTTAAGTGCGATTTCAAGCCCTATGCCATTTATGTCGCCTATGCTAATGGCTATTTTTGGCTTAGCTAGCATTCATCAAAGCCTTCATTTCTTTGATGGCTTGTTCTAAACCCACAAAAACAGCCCTTGCCACTATGCTTTGTCCTATGTTTAGCTCGCAAATTGCCTGAATTTTAGCAATCTCTTCTACATTTTTGTAATTTAGTCCATGTCCTGCGGCGATTTTAAGCCCTAAATTCAGCCCCAAATTTGCTGAGCTTTTGATTCTTTCAAGCTCTTTTTCAAGCCTGGATCTAAGCTCAAAACGCGACAAATCAAGCTCTTTGATCTTATATGGGGTTTTTAAAATGTTGGTGTAAAAGGCACTGTGTAAATTTGCGTAAGCACCTGTGTGTAATTCCACAAAGTCAGCCTTAAGCGCGGCAGCTTTTTTAACACTTGCCTCGTTTGGATCTATAAAAAGAGAAACCTCTATATCGTGGCTTTTTAAGGTATCTATGGCTTTTAAAATGCCCTTGCTTTCTAAATTCAGCCCACCTTCTGTGGTTAATTCCTCTCGTTTTTCAGGCACCAAAGTTACTCTATGTGGAGCAAATTCACAAGCCAAAGAGAGCATAGCCTCATCGTTTGCGCATTCTAAATTTACAGGACATTTGCAATGCTTTAAGATCGTTTCAAGGTCGTGTTCCTTGACGTGGCGACGATCCTCTCTTATATGAAGTGTAATTTGTTCGGCATTTCTTGCTACTATCAAGGCTGCTTCAAGCACATTGGGCTCATCAACCTGCCTAGCCTCCCTTAAAACAGCGATATGATCTATATTTACTCCCAAAAGCATAAGAAAACCTCAAAGGGCTTGATATAGTTTCAAGCCTTATAATTTGCAATAGCCTTGTTTAATATTTTAACAGCCTCATCAAGCGGCTTAAAATCTTGCACCTTTACCCACTTGTCCTTTTCTAAGATCTTATAGGTTTCAAAGAAGTTTTTGATCTTAGCCAAACTAGCCTTTGGCAGATCATCAAGGCTTTTGATCTCATCATATCTAGGATCTACCTTGCTTGTTGGAACAGCTAAAAGCTTTTCGTCCATCCCACTTTCATCCTCCATAATGAGAACTCCTATGAGACGGCAAGGAAGCACAGCACCAGCTTGCACAGCATACTCGTTAAGCACGAGTATATCTACAGGATCCCCATCATCTGCTAGGGTATTTGCTATAAAGCCATAGTTTGCTGGGTAAAAAACAGCAGAAGCCATCACTCTATCAACAAGCACTGCACCGCTATCCTTGTCAAGTTCGTATTTAACGCTAGAACCATAAGGTATCTCAATGACAGCGTTGATCTTATCTGGGATTGAGCCCACCTTTATCTTAGAAAGATCCATCTTTGCTCCTTTTAAAGTAGTTTTTGTATTAGCTTTTTCATCTCAGCTACTATTTCTTCTATGCTTCGCTCACCGTTTATGGTGTAAAGCACCTTTTTTTCACTATAAAATTTGCGGATCTCACTCAAAGGCTCGGTAAAAACTCGCATTCTGTTGTTAAAAACCGCTTCATTATCATCATCCCCTCTTGATCTACCAAGCACTCTGTCCTTGGCTACTTGCTCACTTACTTGCACCTCGATCACAGCTCTTAGATCAATTTCCTTGTTCTTTTGCAAGACCTTGTCAAATTCCATCATCTGCTCAACGCTTCTAGGATAGCCATCTATGATCACAACTTGAGTGGCTGAATTTTTTAAGGCTGAAACTATGGTGTCTATGACCACAGTTAAAGGCACCAACTCGCCCTTTGAGATAAAGCCATTGATTAGCTTTCCAAGCTCAGATCCACTTGCAACCTCATCTCTCAACAAATCACCAGTGGAATAATGCGTAATATCAGCACCTTCTTTGGCTATGATGCTAGCATCCGTTGTCTTGCCACTACCCGGCGCTCCTATAATAAAAAATAGTTTTGTCATTGTAATTTCTCCCTTAATTTTATACCAAGTTCCCTTAACTGCTCTACGCTCACACTTGCTGGTGCTGCTGTCATTAGGCACTGAGCCCTTTGAGTCTTAGGAAAGGCTATTACCTCCCTAATGCTTGAAGCCTTGCTAAGTAGCATTATAAGCCTATCAAGCCCTATGGCAATGCCAGCATGCGGAGGGGCTGCGTAACTTAGAGCATCAAGCAAAAAGCCAAATTTTTCTCTTTGTTCGCTTTCATTTATATTTAAAAGCTTGAAAACCTTTTGCTGGATGTCTTTTTTGTGAATTCTAACACTCCCACCTCCAAGCTCAACGCCATTTAACACCACATCGTAAGCCACAGAGCTTATGTCCTCGATATTTTCCTCATCAATGTTTTTTGGCATAGTAAAGGGATGATGCATAGCAGAAAATTTTCCATCCTCATCCTCTTCAAACATAGGAAAATCCACCACCCACAAAAATTCAAGCACATTTTCATCAATAAGCTTCATCTCATTTGCCAAAAAAACACGAAATCGCCCCATATAATCAAGCACGGTTTTTTTAGCCCCTGCTCCAAAAAACACCACATCCCCAACCTCAAGCCCACATCTTTTAACAAGCTCGTCTAAATCGCTTTGAGTAAAGAATTTAAGCAAGGGACCCTTTAAGCCGTCCTCTTTTACCTGAATGAAGGCAAGTCCTTGTGCTCCAAATTTTCGCACAAAGTCCTCAAAGCCTTGCATTTGGCGCTTAGAAAAAAGCAGATCTCCCTTTGGCACACGCAAGGCCTTGATACGGTTTTTCTTGCTGTCTTTGGCAATACTAGCAAAAATTTCATTATTTGATCTAGCAAAAATATCCAAAACATCAATAAATTCAAGCTTAAAACGTAGATCAGGCTTATCTGAGCCATATTTTTCCATAGCATCCTTGTAGCTCATCACCTTAAAGGGTGTTTGAATTTCCTTGCCACAAGCATTGAAAATATCCTTTAAAAAGCCTTCTGCTACCCTAATGACATCTTCTTGAGTACAAAAGCTCATTTCTACATCAATTTGCGTGAATTCAGGCTGTCTGTCAGCCCTTAAATCCTCATCCCTAAAGCATTTTGCGATCTGAAAATAACGATCAAATCCTGCACACATTAAAAGCTGCTTAAAAAGCTGAGGAGACTGAGGCAAAGCGTAAAATTCGCCCTGATGAACGCGTGAGGGCACTAGATAATCCCTTGCTCCCTCAGGAGTAGCCTTTGTTAAAATAGGCGTTTCAACCTCCAAAAAGCCCATTTTAGAAAGAGAGTTTCTAGCTGCTATGCAAGCCTTTGAGCGAAGGGCGAAATTCTCATAAAGCTTTGAATTTCTAAGATCTAAAAAACGGTACTTCAAGCGAAGCTCCTCATTAACGCTCTCATCGCCTATTTCAAAGGGAGGGGTCAAGCTTTCATTTTCAATTACAAGCTCGCTTAATACCACCTCAATCTCGCCTGTTTTTAATTTAGCATTTCTAAGCCCCTCGCCCCTTGCACGCACTCTGCCTTTGGCAATTAACACGAATTCATTTCGCACTGTCTCTGCTATTTTATGAACTTCCTCGCTATCCTTTGGATCACAAACTAGCTGAATCAGTCCACTTCTATCTCTTAAATCAATGAAAATTATGCCTCCGTGATCCCTATATGAATTCACCCATCCACAAAGGCTCACAGTGTCGTTTATATTAGCTATGCTTAAATCAGTATTATAATGAGTTCTCAACATTTATCCTTAAAACTTATTTTGAAATTATAATATTTTATGCTTTACATTTTGTTAAATTTATCTTAAAAAATTTCACCAAGCAAGAAATTTAAATTTATCAAAACTTTGATATAATTTCATCTATGAAAGAACTGATCGACTATAAAAATATCCGTAAAATAGGACTTGTGGCTCGTTTAAATACAGATCTTAGCAGTGAAATTTTAATCCTACAAAACATTTTCAACAAAAGAGGAATTGAACTTTTATTAGAAAAAAACTGTATTTTAAGCTCAAATGAGATTAATAAAAAAAAGCTAGTCTGTTCGGGCTTTGAGCTTGATGAGTTGTTTCAAAGCTGCGATTTTATCATATCTTTGGGTGGAGATGGCACCCTTATATCCTTGTGCCGCAAGGCTAATGAGTATAAAAAGGCATTACTTGGCATACACGCAGGAAGACTTGGCTTTTTAACAGGGCTTGTCATACAAGAAGCACAGGGCTTTTTTGATGAGTTTTTTTCAGGAAACTTCCTTGTAGAAGAGCCCTTTTTGCTAGATCTTAGTCTAAAAGATAAAAATGGCAACTTGCTTGAAAAAACAGCCTTTAATGATGTGGTTTTTTCTCGTTTGCAAGATTATTCTATGGCTCATATAGAGGTGTTTAGAGACGGTAAGCTCTTTAATGAGTATTATGGAGACGGTTTAATAGTAGCAAGTGCTGCTGGATCAACTGCTTATAATCTAAGCGTAAATGGACCCATAATCTACACTCTTTCTGAGGTTTTTTTACTAAGTCCAATTTGTGCTCATTCTCTAACGCAAAGACCCATAGTGTTGCCAAGGGGCTTTGAGCTTGAAATTAAGGCCAAAGAGTGTTCCTTTTTCATTGACGGTAGAGAACAGCTTTTTGCCAAGGATTATGCGAGTATAAAATTAAGCCTAAGCGAAAAAAGAGCAAGGCTTATTTATCCACAAAATAGGGATTATTTTCAAATTTTAAAAGAAAAGTTAAGCTGGGGCAATTGATGATTTATAGAGTTTTTATGCGTGAAAATGTTGGTTTTAAGGAGGCTAGGCTTGACATTGAGGGGGGATTAACTGTTTTTACAGGACTTAGCGGGGCCGGAAAATCTGTGCTTTTTAGGGGGATCTTATCAGCCTTTGGACTTGTTGAAAGCGAGGCTAAATTTGTGGAGCTAAGCCTTGATGATAAGCTTGATCTTAATGAGTTTGGCATAGAAGAGGATGATGAGCTTATCTTTAAGATGCTAAAAGATAAGAGTGCGAAGTATTTTATAAACAGTCAAAGTATTAATAAAAAATCCTTGATGAATTTAAGCAAAAGCTTTGTGAAATATCTTTCCGTAAAGGATAGCAATGAATTTCAAAGCGAAAAACTATTAATCCTACTTGATGCACTTGAAATGAAACAAAATCCAAGCTTTGCTGAATTTAAGCAAGAATTTGCAAGTAGCTTTAAAGAATTCAGCAAATTGCAAGAAGCCTTGCAAAAAGTAAATGAGGAGGAGAGGCGAGTTGAGGAGCTAAAAGAACTGGCTAGTTTGCAAATTCAAAAGATAGAGGATATAAATCCTAAAATAGGCGAGTATGAAGAATTAATGGCTTTAAAAAAGAAATTAGCCAAAAAAGATAAGATTGAAGAGGCTTGGAGCAAGGCAAGGGCTATCTTTGAGCTTGAGCCCTTGGTTATAGAAGCCTTGAATTTAAGCGAGGTCAAGGGCGATTTTTTTAGCGAGTGTCTAAATGAGTTAAGAGTTATAGCAGAAAGTCAAAGCTTTGAGGATTTAGATCTTGACATAGAAGGGCTTTTAGATAGGATAGAAAGGCTTTCAGGTCTCATTAAACGTTATGAAAGCATAGAAAATGCCCTTGTGGTGCTTGAAGAAAAGAAGAAAGAATTAGCACATTATGAGAATTTAAGCTTTGAAAAAAAAGAACTTCAAGCTAAAATTTCAACGGTTTCAAACAAGCTTCAAGGCTTATCAAACAAGCTTACAAGCACCAGAAAGTCTCATTTAAAAGAGCTTGAAAACTTGATAAATTCATATCTAAGCAAACTTTATATGAAGGATCTTAGCTTAAAGCTAGAAAAAACCGAACTTTGTGAGCTTGGAAAAGATGAGGTGCAAGTTAGCATAAGCGATACTAGGCTTAAAAATTTAAGCTCAGGTGAGCTAAACCGCTTGAGACTAGCCTTCATAGCTACTCAGTGTTTTGTTTTAAATTCAGGCAAGGGGCTTATCTTCTTAGATGAGATCGATGCAAATTTAAGTGGCAAGGAGGCTATGAGCATAGGAAAGGTTTTAAAAGAGCTTTCAAGCTTTTATCAGATCTTTGCCATATCTCATTTACCTCAGCTTTCCTCAATAGCAAATAATCACTTCTTAGTGGAAAAAAAAGACAAGCAAAGCTTTGTTAAAAAATTAAATTCACAAGAAAGAATCAACGAACTTGCAAGGATGGTAAGTGGGGATAAGATCACAAGCGAGGCAATAGAGTTTGCAAAAACTTTGCTTGTTAAACAAAACTAAGCTTAAAAATGCTATAATCTTAGCTTTATTTTCAAAAAAGTAGGTTTATTATGAAAAAAATTCTAATCATTGATGATAATAAAATGCTTGCAAAGCTACTTGCAAAAAAGATCACAAGCTCCTTTGGCTTTGAGGTGGATCTGGCTTTTAATTTTGCTGAAACCTTGAATTTAATCGAAGAAGAGGCTTATTTTTTAACCTTTGCTGATCTTTGCCTTCCTGATGCTCCCAATGGAGAGGTGGTTGATCAGATCCTAGCAAAGAATTTACCTGTTGTAGTGCTAACAGCAAGTAATGATCAGGCTACAAGAGAGCTTTTCTTACACAAAGACATACTAAGTTATATTTATAAGGAAAGTGAATCTTGTGTAGATCAGATGATCTCTACCATAAAACTACTTGACGAGCATAATAAAGAAAAAGTGATCTTAGCTCTTAGTAAATTAGATGAAAGAAACAATCTTAAAAAAATCCTAAATTTAAGGCTCTTTGAGGTCTTAGCTTGTGCTCACGGAGAAGAAGCTCTTAATTATCTTAATGACAATGCTGATACAAGGCTTATAATTTGCGATGCTAAGATGCCTGTTATTGATTCTTTGGAGCTTCTTACTCAGGTTAGAGAAAAGTATCCAAAATCAGAGCTTGGTGTCATAGTCTTAGGAGAAAAGGATGATGATTTAGAAGCAAAGCTCTTAAACGCAGAGGCAAATGAATTTATCGCAAAGCCCTTTAATAAAGAGCTTTTTAGTGCTAGATTGGATAAATGTCTAAGGGCTATGAGTGATTTTAGACTAATGACTGTGTTTAAGGACTTAGAGCCTCTAACAGGGGCTAAGACCTCTTTGGCTTTAAGAAATGAATTTGAGGACTATGTGAGAGAGCTTAACGAAACAAATGAGGAATTTGCCTTTGCATTCTTAGAGCTTGATAATTTAAAGAGCATAAATGAAGAATATGGCTATCATATAGGAAATTTAATGCTTAAAACAGCAGTTAAAGAACTTTTCAACGAAACTATGGGAAGGGACATAATAGGACATTTTAGCTCTGAAAGAATTTGCATAGTGCTTAAAAATACAAGTAGCGAAAGGGCTATTAAACTGCTTTCTTTGATCCGTGTAAATATTAGAAACAAGGGAGTTTTGGTGTCCTTGGATGAGGTATTTTTTACCGTTTCCATAGGGCTTAGCTTTGGCAAGGCAGGAAGTTCTTTCACAGAACTTGCCACAAAGGCAAGTGAGGCTTTGAGTTTAGCCAAGGCAAATGGCAGAGATAGGATAGAGGTATGTTTTTAAGCACTGAATTTAAAGATAGCGAGAAGATTATAGATACGCATTGCCACTTAGATGATGAGAGTTTTTTTGATGATCTAGATGAAATTTTAAGGCATTCTTTTGAAAACAGCATAGAAAAGATCATCATCCCAGCTGCAAATCCAAAGGATCTTCCAAGGGCTGTGGAGCTTTGCGAGGCTTATGAGGGGCTTTTTTTTGCTGTAGGAGTTCATCCTAATGAAAGCAAGAGCTTTGATGAGGACTTTTTGCGTAAATTTATTACCCATAAAAAATGCGTTGGTGTTGGCGAGTGTGGGCTTGATTACTACTATGAAAGCACTGATACTGTAAAAAAGATACAAAAAGAAGCCTTTATAGCACAGCTTGAACTTGCTTGTGAGTACAAAAAACCTGTAATCATTCATAGCCGTGAGGCAAATGAGGATACCTATGAGATCTTAAAAAAATACGAGCAAAGACTTGTAGGAGGGGTTTTGCACTGCTTTAATGCAAGTGAGCTTTTGCTAAATTTAAAAGAAAACTTTCATTTTGGCATAGGTGGGGTTTTAACCTTTAAAAACGCCAAAGAATTACCTCTCATCTTACCCAAAATTCCACTTAATAGATTGGTACTTGAAACAGATGCACCCTATCTTAGCCCTCAGCCCTTTCGAGGCAAGAGAAATGAGCCTATATTTACGCATTTTGTAGCCACTAAGATGGCTGAAATTTTAAGGCTTGATAGAAATGAGCTTATTAAAATTTGCACGGCAAATTCAAAGGAGTTGTTTTTTAAGGAATTAGCTGTATGAGATTTGTATTGATTTTGGGGCTTTTTTTAAATTCACTACTTGCAAATGTATTTAGCCTAGAATATTACGAGGCTCAAACCCAGCTTCTTAAAAAATTTGATATACAAAGTTCTTATCTTAGCGATCTAAGCTTTGTAGAAAACAAAGAAAATATCAAAAAACTTCACTCAAAGACCCTAGCTCACTCAACAAAGCATTATTATGAGTTTATACCTGCTATTAGAAAGATCATCAAGGAAAATGATCTGCCTGAGGAGTTTTTGTATCTAGCCATTGTAGAATCTGGCTTAAAGGCTAAGAGTTCATCAAGTGCAAAGGCTGTTGGCATTTGGCAATTTATGGAAAAAACCGCTTTAAGCTTGAATTTAAGAGTGGATAAATATGTAGATGAAAGAAGGGATCCCTTTAAGTCAACTCAGGCCGCGGCAAATTATCTTAAAGATTTAAAAAGCGAGTTTGGCAAGTGGTATCTAGCCATACTAGCTTATAACTGCGGAAGCGGTAAGCTAAAACAAGCCATCAATGAAGCACAAAGCGATGATTTAGCCATCTTGCTTGATGAGGATAAAAAATACCTACCCCTAGAAACAAGGCTATTTATCAAAAAAATTCTCACCCTAGCCTTTCTAGCAAAGAATGAAAATTTTTTATTCGAACAAGATAGAGCCATTAGCAATCTTAGCACAGTTAATGAATTTATCAAGGTTCAAGTGCCCTCAAGCGTATCTTTGAAAGAACTTTCACTTTTTGCAAGTTTGCCCCTCGATGAGCTAAAAAGATATAATCCTCATTTTAGATATGATTTTACTCCTCCTGGGCCAAATTATTATATGTATATACCGCTTAACAAGGGGCTTGATTTTGAAAAAAACTATGATCCTACGAAGTTAGCAAAGCTTGATATAAAAATTTCTGATACAAAAATTTACACAGTTAAGGCAGGTGATACCCTAACAAGCATAGCCAAAAAACACGGCATCACAGTAGCTGAGCTAAGAAAGCATAATAAAATAAAAAATGATCATTTAAGCCTTAAACAAAGATTAGCTATACCATCAAAACTTGCAAAACTTGAACTAAGCTACACCAAACAAAATAGCAAGGACCTACCAAAACTGGGTAAAAACTCAAAAATACAAAAATCACCCCCTCAAAAAAGCCCTCAAACAAAAATTTACACAGTTAAAGCAGGTGATACCCTAACAAGCATAGCCAAAAAACACGGCATCACAGTAGCTGAGCTAAGAAAGCATAATAAAATAAAAAATGATCATTTAAGCCTTAAACAAAAGCTAATCATTCCCATTAAGATGACAAAATATGCTAGGGTTACAAAATAAGCCTTTTGGCTGAATTTAAACTTAGCTTTGAATTTTAAGTGTAAATACGTTTTTGAATTTTAAGTGCAAAATTAGGTGTGGTTGAATTTAAGCACAGCTTCAATCTTAAAATTTAAAACTTTTTAGTAACTACTTTTAAATCATAAGTTCTGTGAAATCCAAAGCCTAGCTAAGACAAATAGCTCTTTTTCAAAACAGTGTTGATTTGTCATTTTGAGCTTAGACTAGAAAGCCAAAAAGCTCTAAGCTTGTCATATTGAGGGAGTAAAACAACAAAAATATCTCTTTGAATTTAGAGTTTCTGATCACACGCTGGGAATGACAAGGGCTTAGAGTTTATTCATTGTCGTTTAGAATGACAAATATGGTATTTTATCTAAAACCAATAGTTTTTTAAAATAAAGCCAATAAAAATTAAATAACTTGTAACAAAAAGCCATTAAAAAATTCAAATTACAAACAAAAGATCCTTTTAGCTAGGCTTATTAATTTAAATAAAATTTTTTTTTGTTACAATTATGCAAAAATTAATCAAGGTGTAGCTATGCAAATTCAAACAAAGATAGCAAGAATTTTAAGTTTAAGCCTAGTGGTGCTTTTTCTCAGTGCTTGCGGGGCAAGCAAGGGTTCTCAGGGTAGCCTTGGAGGCTATTCAAGTAGGGATTTTAGAAGTGATAGAACTAGCACTTCCTCAAACGCCAAAGGCACTATGAAGCCTTATACCATCAATGGCAAGACCTATTATCCCACTGTTGTGGAGGTTGGAGAAACAGCTGATGGTATAGCTAGTTGGTATGGACCTGGCTTTCACGGCAAAAAGACAAGCAACGGAGAAACCTACAATCAAAACGCCCTCACAGCTGCCCACAAAACCCTACCTATGAATACCATTTTAAGAGTAACAAATCTCAACAATGGACAAAAAACAACAGTTCGCATCAACGACAGAGGTCCCTTTGTGGATAATAGAATCATAGATCTCTCAAAGGCAGCAGCCTCTCAGATCAATATGCTACAAAGTGGCACAGCACCCGTTCGCTTGGAGGTCATAGGCTTTGGTGCCATTGATAAAAGCCACAATATCATAGAACAAAATGTGAATTTAGGCTCAAGCGGAGAGATAGTAGGAGGAGGTAGGGTCTATGAGGGCGGAGGCTTTATGGTTCAAATTGGGGCATTTAGGTTTGAAGAGGGTGCTAAGAGCATAGCAAATAAGTATCAAAAATACCAAAACTACAATGCTGTTGTCAAAAATAGCCCAAAAGACGGCTTAAATAGAGTCTTCTTAAAGGGCTTTAAAAGCGAAGAAGAGGCAAAGGACTTTGCAAAAAGTGGGATCTTCACAGGTGCCTTTGTGGTAAGAGAGTGAAATGATAGAGCTAATTTTCTTAGATGTAGATGGCTGTTTAACAGATGGCAAGATTATTTACTCAGCAAATGGGGTTGAGCTTAAAGAGTTTAATGTCAAGGACGGTGCTGCCATTGAGGCCTGGCTTAAACTTGGCAAAAAGGTAGCCATCATCACGGGAAGAAATAGTGAGTGCGTAAATTTAAGGGCAAAGGATCTAAAAATAGATCTGCTTTATCAAGGGGTAAAGGATAAACTAGCTTGCGCTAAAAACATACTTAAAAGCTTGAATTTAAGCTTCTTGCAAAGTGCTGCTATAGGGGATTATTACAATGATCTAAGCCTTTTAAATGCCGTTGCTTACGCCTTTACCCCAAAGGATGCTCATATAAGCGTTGGAGAAAGATTGAGGCTAAGAGGAGGAGAAGGGGCGATCTCCTTGATGATAGAAAGGCTTATAAGGCACAATAAAATGCAAAAGGAGTGGGATAAACTTTGGCTATAAGGCTTTTTTCCACTTTGATGCTCTTTCTTTCTCTTGCCTTGGTTTTTATGAGTGTGCAAGATTTTTACTCCATAGAGCTAAGTCCAAATGAGCTTAATTTTAAAAACATCATAGCAAGAAATATAGATCTTTACGAGCTAAACTCAACTCAGATCAAGTCAAACTACAAAGCAGATCAATGGACTAGGTATGAAACTAGGGATCTTTTTGATGAGGCTGTGATTCTTGGCTATGATTTTAATCTAAGCACGAAAGAGCTTGTGCTAGAAAAAACTGTAGCTATATTTAATGATGACACCATATATGAGGATCTAAATAAAACCAAAATCGAGGCTAAAAATTTGCTTTATGATAGGGTGAAAAAGGAACTTAGCACCAATTTACCCTTTAAGGCTTATAAGGATGATGATCTTTTGATGGGTTCTTTTTTGCATTATGACTTAGAGAAAAAAAGGCTTAATATCCAAGGGGTTAAGGCGTGGTTAGAATAATATTAATATTTTCTTTGTTTTTTGTGTGCTTATTTGCTAAGCCTATAGAACTTAGTGCTGATCGCTTTTATGCAGATGAAAAAAGCGGGGAAAATGTATTGAGCGGAAATGTTGTGGTAAAAAAAGATCAAGACATACTACACTCAGCCAAGCTTTTAATCACCACAGATTCAAAAAGAAAGCCTACCAAATACAAGGCAAGTGGCAATGCTAGCTTTAATATCATCTTAAAGGACAAGCACTACAAGGGTGGGGGCAATGAGCTCATTTATGATGTCTTGCAAGATAGATATGAGATCACCGGAAATGCTTTCATACAAGAACTTGTCGAAAAAAGAAGGCTTTATGGGGATAAGATCATCATAGATAAAAAGCAAGAAAAATACGAGGTTATAAGCGATAAAAGTAAGCCTGTGAGATTTATTTTTGAGGTTGAGGAAAGATGATAGTAGAGGCTAGGTTTATCAAATCAGCAAGTAATATAAAAGAAGCCTTAAATGAAGATCTTTTGGAAGTAGCCTTTTTAGGCAGATCAAATGTAGGCAAAAGCTCTTTAATCAATGCCCTAACAGGACAAAAAAATTTAGCTAAAAAATCAGCCACTCCCGGCAAAACAAGGCTTATTAATTTTTTTGAGCTAACTTTTAGCTTAAGCCTTGATGATGCTTTGAATTTTGGCTTAGATTTAAAAAAGCTTAATCTTTTAAATTCACAAGAAGGTTTGCATTCTAAGATAATAAATTTAAATGAGGCTATAAATTCTAGCTCAAAGTTAAGTAAGACTGTAAGTGCTAAGCTAGCCTCAAGCAAAATTACAAGCCTAAATGAAAACTTGAAGCTAAATTCAAAGGACACTGTGAATTTAAAGATAGACGAGGCTGTGAATTTAAGGACAGATGAGCTTGTGAATTCAAAGGAAAATTCAAGCAAGGAGCCGAGTTTAAATGCAAATTCAAGGCCAAATTCAAAGGAAACTGTGAATTTAAATTCAAATAAAACTGTGAATTTAAATTTAAATTCAAATCAAACCCTCGCCTCACTATCAAGCTTAAATGAAAAAAAGATGAGGCTTAAAAAAATTGCATCTTCTAAATCAAGCTGCAATTTAGAGGAAAAAGGCTTAAAATTCACGCCTACCTTAAATGGCGAGTTAAATCAAGCTAAGCTTAATTTAAAATTAAATTCAAAAGAATATAAAAATATAAGATTTAAGCTAGGCTTTGTGGATTTGCCAGGCTTTGGCTATGCTAGGATAAGCAAGGAAATTCAAAAGAACTGGGCTAGAAATTTGGATGAGTTTTTAAGATCAAGAAGCTCAATAAGGCTTTTTTTACACCTTATCGATTCAAGACACGAGAATTTAGAACTTGACTGTGAGATAAATAAATATTTAAACTCAGTTAAAACCAAGGATCAAAAAATATCTAAAATCTTCACAAAAGCAGACAAGCTAAATCAAAGTCAAAGAACTAGATTAAAAGATGAATGCCTAGTTTCAGCCACAACAAAACAGGGACTAAAAGAGCTTAAAGTGCATATCATCAAACAAGTCTTAGGATCATAAATGCCAAAGCAAAGAAGATATGCAAGCACTCAAAAGCACCGTTTTATAGATGGAGGCTATGTTTTTTGGGCAGCCTTTTTTGTGCTTTATCAAATTTTTAGCTCCATTTTTCCCTTGCCCATCTTGCTTGGCTTCTTTTTTTGCTATACTTTAAGCTTGATTAAAGAAAGTGAGCTTAATCTTTACGATCTGGATTTTCGCTACTATTTTGCCCTGCTTTATCTTTTATTCATTGACATTACTCACGATTTTTATCTTTTTTCATCCTGGATAGCCTTTTTTATCTTTTATTATTTTTTCGTAGATTGGCTAAGAATCACCTTTAAGATAGGCAAACTTTTACCCATTTTTTTCACCCTTTGTGCTTACTTGATCTTTTATGTGCTTGATCAGATTCTATCCTATGTGGATACCTCTAAGCTTGATCTTTTAGGAAAAGAGTATTTTATCTACGCTCTTATTGAAGCCTTTATTTGCTTTTTTGTTTTCAAGGATAAATTAAGATGAGAATGCGTTTGGTTGTAGGCTTTATCTTTTTATTTTTTGTCTTGCTTTTAAGTAGGGTTTATTATCTTAGCATCAAATCTAATGTATATTATGAAGAAATGGCAAAGCAAAATGCCATAAAAACCCAACAAATCGCCCCAACAAGAGGGCTTATCTATGATAAAAATAACTTAGTCCTAGCAAACAACAACCTAGGTTTTAGCATCTCAATAAAGCCCTATCTTAGCATAAGAAAGAAAAATCAAGCCATCTTAGATGAGGAAATATCCATCTTAACTCAGTTTTTTCCAGATCTAAATGCAAGCATTTTGCATAGAAATTACACGAAAGAGGATTCTTATTACAATCAAAACTTCATAGAAGTAATAGACTTTGTTTCTTATTATGATATGATTGTGCATTATTCTGAGCTTCAACTAAGAGAAAATTTACAAATCACTCCCATAGTAAAAAGATTTTATCCTTATAGCCACATAGCAAGTCATATACTAGGCTACATAGGCAAGGCAAATTTACAAGATATGAACGAAAACGAGCTAGCAAAGCTTACTAAATATGTAGGAAAAAGCGGCATAGAAAGACATTACAATGAGCTTTTACAAGGAGAAAGAGGAATTAGAGAGGTTAAGGTAAATGCCTTTAACAAAGAAATAGAAGAGCTTTTTTACCAAGAGCCTAGCTCAGCTGATCTTAAACTAACAATAGACATCAAGCTTCAAGAGTTTTTATCAGAGCTCTTCGCTCAAAATGCTGGTGCAGCGATAATTATGGACACTCAAAGCGGTGCCATCCTAGCAGCTGGAAGTTATCCTGAGTATGATCTAAATCCCTTTGTCTTAGGCATTTCAAACAAGGAGTGGCAAGATTTGGTAAATCATCCTGATCATCCTTTTACAAATAAAATGATAAATGGGCTATACCCTCCTGGTTCTGTTGTGAAGATGGGCGTTGGGCTTTCTTTTTTAAATTCAAAAAATATCAACAATGCTACGAATTTTGTTTGCACAGGAGCTGTTAATCTTGGAGGTAGGGATTTTAGATGCTGGAACAGAGGAGGACATGGGCATATGAATCTAAAACACGCCATTCAGCACAGCTGCGATGCGTATTTTTACGAGGGAGCCTTGCGTGTTGGCATAGATACCATAAGCTCAACCCTTTCAAACATAGGCTTTGGAGCAAAGACAGGAGTTGATCTACCAAATGAATTCGTAGGCACAGTTCCAAGCAAAGAATGGAAACTTCGCCGCTACAACAAGCCTTGGTATAGGGGAGAAACCCTAAATACCAGCATAGGACAAGGAGATTTCCTAGTAACCCCTATGCAAATAGCCAAATACACAGCCCAAATAGCCTCAGGCAAAAAAATCACCCCTCATTTTGTCCAAGGTGCCAAGCAAGATGATGAGGAGGAGCTTTTTAACCCCTTTGAAAAGGCTCAGCTACCAGCCATAAGAGAGGCTATGCTTGCAGTAACGACAGAGCCAGGAGGAACTGCTTTTAGGTACTTTTACGGACTTCCTTTAAGCGTGGCAGGAAAGACAGGAACAGCCCAGGTCATAGGCTTTTCTCAGGCTGAAAAGAAAAACATAAGAGAAAAGGATCTTGCATACTATACAAGATCCCACACCTGGCTTACAAGCTTTGCTCCCTATAATAATCCAAAATTCGTAGTAACAGTTTTACTTGAACACGGAGGACGCGATATAGCCTCAGGTCCTCTTACAAGAAAAATTTATGAAAAATTAATAGAACTTGGCTATCTTGAAAAAGAAACAAAATAGATATTTTGCTTTTTTTCAAATAAGGATCAATTAAACTTAAAGCTTTTTAAGTTAAAGCCTATGAAACATAAAAATTTGTTTTTGTATTTCGCTAAAGGGAAATTTGAAAGCATTTTTTACTTAGCCTTTCGTCTCTCCCTTTGTAAGAAGTCCTAGGTTTAGAGGCGAAAAAATTGCTGAATTTTGTCAAATTCCTCATCAATGTTTGTGTAAGATTTTCAAAGAACTTCGCATTTTGATAGCCAAAAAATGCGAGAGGTTTTCTAAAATAAATGGTAAAACACTCTAAAAACTAGTTTGCACACTCGCAAAATCATATCAATGAAACTGTGAATTTTTTAGCTTCGCACTCTTGCAACTGCAAACAAAAAAAGCCTTGCAAGGTTTAAATTTGCTAAATTCAATGGCTAAGAAAATTTTAGCCTTAACTTAAAAAACAAAATTAATACAAAAATTTTAAGACAAAATTCTCATCAAAATTTACCAAAATTGATAAGGCAAAATCCTCTTAAAGTATATTGAGCCTAAGATAAATACCGTTTTAAAAAGCGTCAAATAAACATTTAGCTACTTGCATTAAAAAGTGCTTAGCTTGAATTTAAAAAGCTTTAAGAGTATTTGACTTATTAAAGCTTGAATTTTTTTAAATTCATAAACTCACTCAAAGGCAAAACTCACAAAATCTAACTTAAACTGTCAAGATAAAATTCAAAAGATAAAAACTAAGGCTCAATTTAACAACGCTAAATTATAAGCATAGCATCCCCATAAGAATAAAAGCTATAGCCTTTTTTTATAGCTATCTCATAAAGCTCTAAGGTCTTTTTTCTGCCTATAAAGCTTGCTACAAGCATTATGAGTGTGGATCTTGGAAGATGAAAATTTGTTAAGAGATAATTTTGACGAAGTGGTGGATTTTTAGGGTGTAAAAAAAGTTCGCACTGTGAATTTTGCAGATGGGTTCTAGCATAATTTTCTATGCAGCGAGCTACTGTTGTACCTACTGCTAAAAGAGGCTCTTTGCTATCAATCACCCTTGCAAGCTCATCATTTATAAAATAATCCTCGCTATGCATCTTGTGAAGCCTTAGATCATCTACTTCCACACCCTTAAAGGTGCCAGCTCCTATGTGAAGGGTGAGGGTGTAAATTTTATGTGTCCTTGTAAGTTTTTTTAACAAGGCCTTTGAAAAGTGCAAACTAGCAGTAGGAGCTGCTATGGCACCAAGATTTTTAGCAAATATGCTTTGATAGTCCTTACTGTCAGATTTTGTATCTGCTCTTTTTATGTAAGGAGGAAGGGGAATGTGTCCTATTTTTTCAAGCATAAATAAAAGCTCTTTATCGTTTAAAAGCCTTGAATTTTTGGGTAAATTTAGGGAATTTTCATTGAATATTGCTGAATTTTTTGCCAAACTCACATCTTTTTCGCATTCAAACTCGCTTTTTGTCAAGTTTTGGCTAAAAAATTCACCCTTTTTGTCTGCAAAAAAGCAAACCTCCCTTGTGCCATCCTCATTTATGCTGAAAATTTTAGCACTTACTCCATTTTGAAAGCACAAAATTTCGCCCTCTTTCACTCGTCCTTTAATTTGCACCAAAAAGCTAAACTCACTTAAAGCCTTGTGAAATAAAAGCTCGCACCTAGCACCCCCACTTTTAACCCCATAAATTCTAGCCTTAATAACCTTGGTATCATTAAAAACCACAGCACAAGGTGGTAAAAATTCACATAAATTGCCAAATTCAGTGTGGGTGATTTTATTTATCTTTCGCTCAAAAACAAGCAGCTTCGCCCTTTCTTTTGGCTTTGTAGGCCTTAAGGCTATGCAAGATTTAGGCAAGGCATAATCATAGCTTAAAAGCCTTAGATCCTCATCAAACATCAGTGTTCTTAGGCTTTGCTGGATTGATTTTCTTAGCTATCATTATGGAAAGTAAATATAATAAGCAAAGAGGGATGGCCATTAAAAACTGAGAGATTACATCAGGTGGCGTCATCAAGGCAGCAAAGATAAAAATTAGCAAGATAGCTACACGAAAGTGTCTTTGTAAAAAAGCATCATCTATGAGATTTAATTTTGCTAGAAAATAAGTAAGCACAGGTAGCTCAAAAGCAAGTCCAAAGGCTATCATAAGCTTGATAAAAAAGCCAACATAAAGCCCAAGGCTTATTAGAGGGTTTAGATCCTGTATGTTTGCTCCAAAATTTATAAGAAAATTAAAAGCCATAGGCACAACTATGAAATAGCAAAAACTAGCCCCAAGCAAGAACATAACAGTAGCAAAGAAAACAAAGGGCAAAACAAGCCTTTTTTCATGCTCATAAAGGCCAGGTGCTACAAATTTCCAAAACTGCCAAAAGATCACAGGCAAGGCCAAAATAAAACCGGCAAAAAAACTCACCTTCATAGTGGTAAACAAAGGCTCTGTAAGCTCGACAAAGGTAACTTTTTTTGAAAACTCAGGAAGAGCTTCCTTCAAAGGAGAGGTTAAAAGATCTAAGATATGCTCGCTAAAAAAAAGAGAGACAAAAAAAAGCACTATCACGCAAAGAACGCTTATAAAAAGCCTTTTTCTTAACTCAACTAAATGCGGTCTTAGCTCTTCAAACATTTGTTTTTTCTGCCTTAGTTCGGCTTGTAGCTTGATTTGAATTTAAGTTATTGTCTGTGGTTTTTGTCTGTGAATTTGCTATTTCATTTGACTGTAAATTTAAGGGCTCTTGTGTCGTTTTAATTTCGCTCTTTGAATTTAAGGGCTTTGTTTCTTCTTTGAATTTTAAATTGCTAGTTTCTTCTTTGAAACTTTTTTCGCTTGCATTAAAACTCATAGTTTCTTTTATGCTAGCTAGTTCCTCATTAACAGAGTTTTTAAGCTCGTCAAATTCCTCAAAACTAAGCTTTTTTCTAAGATTTTCATTATGCTGGCTAAATTCGTTTTTGTATTTATCAGCCTCTTCTTTAAGCTCACTAATTCTAAGCTCTTTTTCTATGCCCTCCTTTGCCTCATCAACTTGCTTTTTAAGTGCCTTAAAGATCTTAGCAATTTGCACTATAAAGCCTGGTAATTTCTCAGGTCCTAGCACCAAAATAGCGACAATTAAAATGACGATTAACTCGCCCATACTCATATTTTATCCTTAAATTCAAAGGCTCTTTGTGCTGTTGTTTTAGCAAAAGATAGGCTTGCACTTTACACGCTAGATAAAAGAGCCATTTAAATCCTAATTTTACACAAATTTGATTAAAAAAGCTTTTAACTTGCCAAAAATAAAGTAAGCTCATCAGCAAGCAAGAAATTCGTGCTAAAAAAACGAGGTTTTTGAGAATTTTTTAAATGAAAATTAGCCTTAAGTTTAGTAGCAAACTCGTTTTTGCTAATATCTTTAAGCTCATTTTTAAAAAAGCCTTTTAAATGGGTATCATAGCGAAGCTTACCGCTTTTAACAAGCAAAAAAGCCCTTTGTCTTTGTCCTTCATTTAATCTTTCCTCCTCAATGCCAACAACGCTACGAAGCCCCAAAAATAAATGCTCTAAAAGCAAATCCTCCTCACTCAGACTTTCAATGTGCCTAAAATGAGGCTCTTTTATATAGCTTTTAAGATCCTTGTGTGTATAAAAACGGCTTTTATCATAAAAACTAACCGCACTAAGCCCGCAACCAAGGTAGTTTCGCCCTTGCCAGTAGGCAAGATTATGCTTGCAAGGCTCGTTTTTGGTAAAATTACTCAGCTCATACTGAAAAAAGCCTAAATTTTCAATGCCCCTTATGAAAAAACGCATTAAATTTGGCGCATTTTTTTTGTAATTTAAATGCCCCCAAAAGGCTGTGTTTTTTTCAAGGGTCAAATGATAAGCACTAAGATGACTAAGCCCCATTTTAGTTAAGATGGCTACATTTTCAAGCTCAAATTCAAGCATTTTTTTACTATCAAGCTTGGTATCATAAATAAGATCTATATTTATCTTAGAAAAGCCAGCCTTTGTGGCATTTTCAAGGCTTTTAAAGATATCTTTTTGACTATGGGCTCGTCCTAAAAAGCCAAGCTTTTTTTCATCAAAGCTTTGAGCTCCAAAGGAAAGGCGGTTTATGCCAAAGGCTTTCATATGTTCAAGCCATTCTAAGTTACTTGAATGCGGATTTGCCTCTATAGAACATTCACAGTTATCATCCAAATAGGTGCTTAAAAATTTAAAAAGCGGCTCATAAAGCTTAAAATTCACCACACTAGGCGTGCCACCTCCTATAAAAAGGCTTTTTATGCCTTTAAGCTCTAATTTGTCAAAATGAAAGCTCATATCTTCAAGTAAGGCTTTAAAATATGCCTCTTGCAAACTATCATTAGCTTTTAAGGAGGTAAAGGCACAGTAAGAACACTTGCTAAAACAAAAAGGCACATGCAAATATAAGTGCATAGTTTATCCTTGATAGCTTGAATTTTAAATTCACAAAAGCATAAAAAAGCAAAATTAGGCTTTTGTGAATTTAAAATTCAAAAGGCTTGAATTTTAAAAAATTTAAAGCTTTTAAATTTAGGGACTTATTTTAAATTCACAGTTTAAAAATTTTATTCCTCATTAAACAAAATGGCTCAATTAAAAAATGCAAGATTTAAATCTACAAAAAAACTATATTTTTATAAAAACTTAAATTTGAGGCTAAATTCATATGCCTTGCTAAAGCTTTGTTTGTAAATATTAATTTTCCTAAATATACAATAATATCCACTTTTATATACACAAGGATATGAAAAGCTATTAAAGAGCCTCATTTAAGGCACATAGACTTTTAAACTTCTTAGCAAGGCTTTATGACAAAAACAACTTCTTTAAATGCCTTTGGGGGTAAAAATTTCATCATTATACTTAAATTTGTAAGGCTTTGTAAAAGAAATTTGGCTAAAATACCCTTTTAAATTTAAGAAGGATAAGCTAGTGGAGAAAGAAAAAAAATACCGCCCAAATGTCGCTGCTATCGTGCTTTCACCAAAATATCCTCTTGAGTGCAAGGTGCTTTTAGCAAAAAGAAACGATATGGATAATATTTGGCAGTTTCCACAAGGTGGCATTGATGAGGGCGAGGATGCCAAAAAGGCCTTATTTAGAGAGTTAAAAGAAGAAATTGGCACAAACAAGGTTGAGATCATAGCCACCCATCCTGAGTGGATAAATTATGATTTTCCTCAAACAACAGCCTTGAAAAAAAGATACAATTTTGACGGACAAAGTCAAAAGTATTTTCTAGTTCGCCTAAAATCAGGTGCAAAGATAAACATAGACACAAAGCATCCTGAGTTTAGTTCCTATCAGTTTGTCAGTATGAAGAAATTATTTGATCTAATCACTCATTTTAAAAGACCCATTTATGTAAGGGCTATTCAGTATTTTCAAAACCAAGGATACCTCTAATGCTCATAGTTCAAAAGTATGGAGGCACAAGCGTTGGCAACTTAGAAAGGATAGAAGAGGTTGCAAAAAGGGTGGTTGAAGCCAAGTGGGCTGGGCATGATCTAGTAGTGGTGGTATCTGCTATGAGTGGGGTAACAAATTCTCTCATAGAACAAGCGGAGTATTTCAGCAAAAGCCCAAACGCTCAGGATATGGATCTACTTTTATCTAGCGGAGAAAGAATCACCTCAGCCCTTTTATCCATAGCCCTTAACGCAAAGGGCTACAAGGCTCTTGCCTTTTCAGGACGCAAGGCTGGCATACTAACAGATAGTATATTTACAAAGGCTAGGATAGAAGAAATTAACGCACAAGCTATCAAAGAGGAGCTTAAAAAGGATGTCATTGTCGTAGTGGCTGGCTTTCAGGGTGTGGATAGGCAAGGAGTTGTTACTACCTTAGGGCGAGGGGGAAGTGATCTAAGTGCTGTTGCCCTTGCAGGTGCTTTGAGTGCTGATCTTTGTGAAATTTATACAGATGTGGATGGGGTTTATACCACAGATCCTCGCATAGAACCAAGGGCAAAAAAGCTTGATAAGATCTCTTATGATGAGATGTTAGAACTTGCTAGCCTTGGTGCAAAGGTGCTTCAAAACCGCTCTGTTGAACTTGCAAAGAAATTAAATGTGCAAATTATAACCCGCAGCAGCTTTAATAAAAATCAAGGAACACTCATTACAAAGGAAGAAGCGATGGAACAAGCATTAGTTAGTGGCATAGCACTTGATAAAAACCAAGCTAGAATCACCCTAAGACAGATCAAAGATGAGCCAGGAATAGCAGCTGAAATCTTTTCAGCCCTTGCAGATCAAAACATAAATGTAGATATGATCATTCAAAATGTAGGCATTGATGGGGCTACAAATTTAGGCTTTACTGTGCCTGAAAATGAACTTGATCTAGCAAAAGATACTATGAAAAAGGTGCTAAAAGACATCATCATAGAAAGCGATAAAGAGATAGCAAAGGTTAGCATAGTGGGGGTGGGTATGAAAAGCCACTCAGGTGTAGCCTCAAAAGCCTTTAAAACCCTTGCCAAAGAGGGCATAAACATAGGTATGATAAGCACTAGCGAGATTAAGATCTCAATGATAGTGCAAGAAAAATACGCCGAGCTTGCCGTTAGAGCCTTGCACGAGGCTTATAGGCTGGATCAGTAATGGATTATTTAAGATTTTTACTTGAAACCATACGAAGCGGTGGGGTCTTTATGTCCTGGCTAGAAGCAAGAAGGCTTGAATTTGCACCGCTTATGTCGGCTAAATTTAGCCTAATGCTTGAGGGCAAGAGCTTTGTTTTAATTTGCGATGAGAAAAGAGCTTGGTATGAGAGGTATTTTTTGCAAAAGATTAACGCAAAATCCTACCGTCCCTTTGTCCCCATCTTTTCGCTTGATAATTTCTATGCGCATAGAATCAAAAATAGCGAGGACATAAGCTTATTAAACGATCTGCTTGAAACTGCCTTTCCAAATGGCTTTGTGTATTTTTATGTAGGAGAAAAAAATAGCAAAAATTACGAAATAGCCAGAAGCCGCGATGAAAGCCTACTTTGGCTCTTTGATGAGCAGCTACAAAATAGTTTTTTTTTAGACTCAAAGGATGCAAACCTAGATGAAAAGCTAATCACCCTTTATAAGCTTTTTGATAAGAGCTTGGATGCTGTTTTGTTTTCTAAGGTATCTTTGTAGCTTTGATAAATTTTTAGCTTAAATTCAAGCTCTGTGGCTGAATTTTTGCGATCTTCGCTTGAATTTTAAGAATGATTGAGTTTTAAGAATGCTTGAGTTTTTACAATGCTCTGACTTTTGCTTTAAATTTTATGAATGCTTTGCTAAATTCAAGCCTAGTGTGCATTTTGATCTTATAAAATCTTTCATTTTAAACCTTTTATAGCAAAGCTCACATCAAAAAGGCTTTAATTTTAAAACTAAATTTGTGAATTTTTAATATAATCTTTAAAAGGAGTTAAAATGCTAGAACTTTTTCAAAAACGTTATTCTTGCCGTGAATTTTCTGCACGCAAAATTAAAGATAGAGATCTTCATCAGATCCTAGAGGCTGCAAGGCTTAGCCCTAGCTCGCTTGGGCTTGAGCCTTGGAAATTTTATGCTACAAAGGATAAAGATAAAATAGCACAGCTAGGAAGCATTTGCAATGAACAAGCACAGGTAAAATCAGCTGCCGCTCTTGTTATCATCACTTCTAGGCTTGATTTTAAGGATTATTTTGCCAACAAGATCAGATCTCGCAAGGGTATGAGCGAGGAGCAAAAAGAAAAGCGTATAAATAATTACGGCAAACTTATCCATTCTATGAGCGAGGAAAAAACAAGATTTTATGCTAGAGAACAAGCCTTCATAGCCCTTGCTAATCTAGCCCTAGCTGCTACGCTTTTAGACATAAACTCTTGCATCATAGGAGGCTTTGATGAAAAAAGGCTAAATGAGTATTTAAGGCTAGATTTAAGCAAAGAAGTATCCACCATAGTAGTAGCACTAGGATATGGTCTAAGTGCTGAGATACCAGAAAAATCTCGCTTTGACTTTGATGAGGTGGTGAAATTTATCTAAGAACGAGTTTTAAATAGCTTCTTTGCTAAAAATGATGAAGCTTAGATAAATATTATTTGCCATTTTGGGAAAAGAAGCTGGGCATTCTAGCAAGTAAATGCCACAAAATAAGCACACAAAATGCGAGAGTTTAAGCTTTTTTGCAAAAGAGCTGGATTTTTGGGGAAGATTATTCTTGCCAAAGTCCTTGATCATTTGTTATTTAATGTTTTCAAAAATGACAAAATAAGACGAAGGCTTTTTAGACTTTATTTTTTGAAGCTGTGAATTTGAGAAAAAAGATTTTTACCAAGGTAAATTTTACTTAGCTATCTTTGTAGCTTAGCTGAGCTAGGGCTTGAATTTTTAAGTTTTAAACCGTGAATTTGTTGAATTTAAAGGAAGAAACCGTGAGTTTTACAAGCAAAATTTTAATCACCGGCGATTTTGAAAGCATTAAGGAGCAAATGATCAAGGACTTTGGCAAGAATAATCTTCGCTTCATACCCAAAAATCCAGCTGTTGATTTTTTGATGGATGATGCAAGGGCTGTTGGAAAGGAAAGCTACATAGCCGAACAAAGCGAGAAGATCATCATAATAATGGCAAATGCCTTTCGGGTCGAGGCTCAAAATTTCTTGTTAAAGCTCTTTGAGGAACCTCCTAAAAATGTGAAATTTTTAATAGTTTGTCCGTCTAAAAATTTACTTTTGCCAACGGTTCGTTCTCGATTTATTTGTGAGATTTTAAACAAAAAAAAGACAAGAAGCCCTTTGGCTATTGATTTAGTGGGGCTTGATTATAAAAAAATGCTTGAGTTTTTACAAGAAAATGAGACGCTTGATAAAATTACCTTGCAAGAAATGATAGCAAACTTTGCTTTGCAAAGCTCTAAAACACACGCTTTAAACGAAAGGGATTTAGAGTTTTTCTACAAGGCTTATGAGCTTGCCCGCCTAAATGGCAAAGCTAGTGTAATCCTAGCCACCCTACTTTTAAATCTATATGAAAGCAAAAAATGAAAATCTACAAAATCAACTCAAATACCGATTTTAACGAGCTTTGCAAACACATAAAGCCACATAAAATGGGGCAAAAGATAATGCAAGAAAAGGCTAACATTCATTTTTTCTTGCTTAAAGATTTAAGCAGCCCAGCTGCAAACATACTAAAACAAGATGCTTTAAGCGTGGGAGCAGAGCTACTTACTCACAATGATACCATTTTAGGCACCTTGCCTCCCTCCAATGCTCTTTTAATGGCTACAAATTCGCAAATTCAAAGGCTTGCCGAAAAAGAAAGCAAGCAGGACTTTGGCTTGAAAGAACTTGCCAAATTTTTAAAATGCAAATTCGCCAAGCCCAAACGCGCCAAGCTTATGGCGGTTGTAAATATCAACG
Source organism: Campylobacter troglodytis (assembly GCF_006864425.1). Taxonomy (GTDB): domain Bacteria; phylum Campylobacterota; class Campylobacteria; order Campylobacterales; family Campylobacteraceae; genus Campylobacter_D; species Campylobacter_D troglodytis. The sequence goes on from NZ_QHLI01000016.1 coordinate 44,474, forward strand.
AAGATAGCTTTAACCCACGAAGTCGCGTGAAATTTGCTGAATTTGAAGAGCGTTTAGAAAATTTACTCGCTTTAAAGCCCGATTTTATCGACATAGGAGCGGTATCATCTCGCCCAGGAAGCCTTTACTGTGGAAGCGATGAGGAATTTAAGCGTTTAAAAGAGCCTTTGGAGTTAATTTACAAAAATAATTATTACGACAAAGCCATATTTAGCCTTGATAGCTTTGATGAAAAAAGCCTTGATTACGCTTTAAATAGGGGCTTTAAGCTAATCAATGACATTACAGGGCTTAAAAATGAGGCTTTAATAAAACTTGCAAAAAGCTATAATGCCAGCTACTGCCTAATGCACATACAAAATGAGCCGCAAAATATGCAAGATAATCCACATTATGAGGATTTGCTTGGAGAAATTGATGAATTTTTTGCTTCAAAGCTTGAGCTTTTAGACAAATTCAGCCTAAAAGATGTGATTTTGGATGTTGGCATAGGCTTTGGCAAAACCCCACACCATAATATGCTTTTAATCAAGCATTTGGAGCATTTTTTACGCTTTGAAAAGCCCTTGCTTGTGGGGGCTAGCCGAAAAAGTGTTGTAAATGCTTATTTTAAAAGCGAGGTTGAAAGCCGCCTTGCAGGGTCTTTGTATTTGCATTTAAAAGCCTTTGAAAACGGCGCTAGCATTATCCGCACGCACGATTTGTATGAGCACAAACAAGCCTTTGCCTTGAATTCAGCTATGAGGGAGCTAGGCTATGAGTGAGAGTGAGTATTTACAGGGTGTTGCAAGGGCTAATGAATGGATGAGAGCCTACTATGAAAGCGATGAGCCACTTGCTAGCGATGAGGAATATGACGGTTTAATTAGAAAGCTACGCGAATTTGAGCAGCAAAATCCTAGTTTAGTAAGTGCTAATTCGCCTACTCAAAAAATCGCCCCACAAATTCAAAGCGAATTTAGCAAGATTAAGCACGGTGCAAAAATGTGGTCTATGGAGGACATTTTTGATGAAAACGAGCTTTATGCTTGGGCAAAAAGGGCAAAATGCGAGGATTTAAGCCCTGCAAATACGCTTTTTGAAAGCTCAAATAACGCTACAACAAAAAGCGAGAATTCAAACAAAACGCTTTTTGATAATCTAAACAATGAAAAAAGCACAACCTTTGAAAACTCAGACGCCAAAACAACACTTAAAAATTCAAGCACAGCTACAATAAAAAGCGAAAATTCAAGCACCCCCACGCTTTTTTCAAACTCGGACAACAAAAATATCACGCTTTTTGAAAACACCACAAACGACACCTTCTTTGTCGAGCCTAAATTTGACGGAGCGAGCCTAAATTTAACTTATAATAAAGGCGAGTTAGTAAGCGGTGCTACCCGTGGAGACGGCGAAGTTGGCGAGGATATAACCCTCAATGTAAAAGAAATTGCTAGCATTCCAAAGCGTATAGATTACGAGGGCAAGATAGAAATTAGAGGCGAGATAGTCATCTTAAAAAAAGACTTTGAAGTCATCAATGAAAAACGCATACAACAAGGACAGCCGCCCTTTGCAAACCCCAGAAACGCAGCAAGTGGGAGCTTGCGTCAGCTTGATACTAGCATTACCAAAGAGCGAAATTTGATGTTTTATCCTTGGGGGGTGGGCGAGAATTCGCTGAAATTCACAAAGCATAGCGAGATAATGGACTTTATAAGAAGTCTTGGCTTTTTAAAGGATGAATTTATAAGGATTTGTGGCAGCTTGCACGAGGTGATAGCTTGTTATAAAGAGCTTTTGGCACAAAGAGAGCAAAAAAAGATGATGATGGATGGGATGGTGGTGCGGTTAAATGACTTAGCAAGGTGTAAGGAACTTGGCTACACGGTGAAATTCCCACGGTTTCAAGCTGCTTTTAAATTCCCAGCCCTTGAAAAAACTAGCACCCTTTTGGATGTGAATTTGCAAGTGGGGCGAAGCGGAGTCGTTACACCTGTGGCGGTTTTAGAGGCTGTGGATATAGACGGGGTCAAGGTTCGCTTTGCTAGCCTTCATAATTTTGATGAAATTGCTCGTTTAAATGTCAAAACAGGAGACACTGTTAGCGTGATAAGAAGCGGGGATGTCATACCTAAAATCACAAAGGCTTACACAGAAAGACGAAAGGGGGATGAAAAAGACATAGCCCGTCCTACGCATTGCCCTGTGTGCAATGAGCCACTTTTAGATGAGGGCACCTTGATAAAATGTCAAAATTTAAGCTGTGAGGCAAGGGTTGTTGGGGCTATAATTTATTTTGTCTCTAAAAAATGCCTAAATATAGAGGGCTTGGGGGAGAGCATAGTGCAGCTTTTGTTTGAAAGGGGCAAGATAAGAAGTGTGGAGGATATCTTCTTTTTAAAAGCCTCTGATTTTGAGGGCTTGGAGGGCTTTAAGGATAAAAAAATCAACAAGCTCTTAAATTCCATAAAAAATGCTCGCAAAACCCAGCTACACCGCTTCATAAACGCACTTGGTATCGAGCATATCGGCGAAGTAGCAGCCAAAAAGATAGCAAAGAGCTTTGGCACAGAGTGGATAGATAAAAGCCAAAGCGACTTTCTCGCCCTTGATGATTTTGGCGAGATTATGGCAAAATCAGTGTGCGAATTTTTGCGCGTAAATTATGAGCGTGTGAAAAAATTCTACGAAATACTTGAATTTGAAAGCCAAACAAGTTTGCAAGGCGAGATGATAGCACAAAGCAAGAGGGGTGTGGAAAATGAGACGAGTTTGCAAGGTGTAAATTTTTCAAACAAAAATTCACATAACTCAGCCAAGCAAGATTTAAATTTCACAAATTTAAATGACAAAACATTTGTCATCACAGGCACACTCTCAAAGCCTCGTGAATTTTTTGCTGAACTTATTGAAAATCTAGGCGGCAAGGTGAGCTCAAGCGTGTCAAGCAAAACGCATTTTGTGTTATATGGAGAAAAGGCAGGGAGTAAATTTGACAAGGCTAAAAGCCTTGGAGTTACTTGCCTTGATGAGGATGAGTTTTACGCACTCATTGAGGGTGAGTAGCACTCAAATTCGCACAAAGGGTGTGAATTTTTAACAAAATAAATACAAGTCTATCTTGGAATTTGTATAAATTTTGTAAAAATTCACAAAAAATACCAAAATTCACGCAAAATTTAAATCAAATAATAAGACAATAAAAACTTAGGCTCAAGATACTCTAATAGAATTTTCCCTTATCAACTTTAATAAATTTTGATAAAGATTTTGTCCTAAATTTTTCGTCTTAATTGCGTTTCCTTTAAGTGAAGGACAAAATTTTCTTTCTTAGCCTTTAAATTTAGCAAGTGTCAACTTCGCAAAGCCCCAGAAATTCTATATTCCATTTATGTGATTTCGTCCCTTTGCAAACTCGTTTTTAGAGTGTTTTACCCTATAATGTGCCTTTGCTCCTTCTTGCAAAGTTGCAAGACAAAACGAAGCAAAAAATCCACCAAGGCACCGTAGGCTTTGAAGCTGTTGCTGTAAATTTCACTTTCTTTAAGCTCCGCAAAGTCCCTTATAATAGGCAATAGCTCTTTCGCAGAGCAATGCTTGACGATCTGCGTATAAACTCGTGCGATTGCATTTTAGCATTCCTTCTCACAGAGTTACGAGTGCATAGCACGAAGTAAAAACACGGGCGTTTCAGCCCCACGCCCACGCTTGCCACGAACGCACTTTGCACCGAAATAACTCTCATCAACTTCAACCACTCATTTTGCTAATTTTTTCACACTCTTTGGCTATTAAAATGCGAATTTCTCGTAAAATTCTATTCACACAAGGACGAGTTATTTTGCAAATTTCGGCGATTTTTTCGCCTCTAAATCAAGGCAGAAATACTTTAAAATTCCTTAAATTTCTTTTGAGACAATTCGGGAATGAATCATATATTTGTTTTTCATTTTATTATCCATACTTTAAAATGATATTGTATCAAATTAAAGTATCTTGAGTCAAAATTTATAGTGTCGCCTGTGCCACAGGTACTGTGGGCGAGGAACTTCTAAATGTTTTAGATGAGCTTGACTTTCCTGTATCAAGCATTTTACCCCTTGCAAGTGCGAAAAGTGTGGGCGTGGAAGTGGAATTTAAGGGGCAAAGCTACAAGGTGCAAGAGCTTACCGAGCAAGTGTTTGCTCAAAACTATGTGGATATAGCCCAGTGCTGGCGGCTCTGTGTCAGCCAAATTTGTGCCGTTTGTGATCAAGGCAGAGGCCTTAGTCATCGACAACACAAGCCATTTTCGTATGCAAGAAAATATCCCCCTTGTCATGCCTGAGGTAAATCCCAAGGACATTTCGCAGTGGCGCGAGACGGGCATCATCGCCAACCCAAACTGCTCGACCATACAAATGGTGCATATTTTAAAGCCCCTTGATGACGCCTTTGGCTTGCAGTGCGTTGATGTGGCGACCTATCAGGCGGCGAGTGGTGCTGGCAAAGAGGGTATGAACGAGCTTGCGTGAATTTTTTGCCTTTAGGCTGGATGGCTTCAAGCCCACGACTTTCCCGCACACACTCGCACTCAATGTCATCTAGCATATCGACATTTTCGAGCCAAACGACTACACAAAAGAATGGCGATTGATACTTTTAGCTGATATAATTACGGCTGAAAGGTTGGTAAAATCGATGTTAAACAAGTATATATTTTTGCCCTACATTTCGGAGCGAAAATTTAGGCAGATTTTAGAGTGTTTTTGTGCTGACATTTGCGTAAGCAAAATCGCTGTTTTGTGTAAGGTTTCTCGCCCTTGTGTTAATAGAATAGTGCAGCAAATAAGGCTTTTAATCGCAAAAGAGTGCGAAAAAATCTCAGCGGTGAAATCGAAGAGGGTGAGAGTTATTTTGGAGCTAAAAGAGTTCGTGGAAAGCGTGGGCGTGGGGCTGGAAAAA
>NZ_QHLI01000017.1 GCF_006864425.1 Campylobacter troglodytis
ACAAATATTTTAAAATTTCCCTTACATTTAGCTAAATTCGGAAACGGATTTTTTGTTTTTCATAGGCGTCAACTTAAAAATCCTTTGGTTTAAGTTTAATTTAACCCAAAAATTCAAAGCTTTAAATTTTCAAGCAAGTTAAATAAGCACATTAAAGCCTCTGTTCTAAGTTTCTAAAAGTCTAAGTATATAAAATTTAAGGAAATTATAAAAATTCAAGCATTCCCACTAGACAAATCAAAAAGTCCAAGTTGAAGACTAAGTAATTTAAATTCAATAAACAAAGAAATTCAAGCTAACTCAAACATTGCAAAAGCCTCAATCTGAGCTTGAAATTTTGGCGATTGATACTTTTAGCTAAAATGAGCTAGGATTTTTCCTAAGCCATTTTAACAAAATTTTATACAAAGTTTCGTTTTTAACCTTGACATTAGATCTAAATTCAGTTTCCTTCAAATGAAGGTAGAAAAATTCCTTTGCCGTGAAACTGACCTAAACTAACCTTCGCAAAACCCAAGAAATTCACAATTTTGTTTATGTGGCTTCGTCCCTTTGCAAACTCGAATTTGGCGTGTTTGACCCTATAATGTGCATTTGCTCCTTCTACTACGCAGTTGCAAGACGAAACGAAGCAAAAAATCTATCAAAGCACCGTAGGATTTTAATCCATCGCTGTAAATTTCACTTTCTTTAAGCTCCGCAAAGTCCTTTATAATCGGCAGTAGCTCTTTGGCATAGCAAGTGTTTGAATATATAAACTCGTGCGATTGCGTTTTAGCATTACTTCTCGCAAAGGGACAAGAGGCTTAACGAAGTAAAAATATAGGTGTCTTTTTCTAGCCCCACGCCCACGCTTGCCACGCACCCTTTTTGCACCGAAATAACTTTCATCAATTTCAATCTCACCGCTCATTTTCTAAAGAAACTTCGTTTTGCTGATTTTTTCGCATTCTTTTGCGATTAAAAGCCTTATTTGTTGCACTATCCTATTCACGCAAGGGCGAAAAACCTTGCATAAATCAGCGATTTTGCTTACGCAAATGTCAGCACAAAAGCACTCTAAAATTGCTAAAATTTCCACTCAGAAATGTAGGGCAAAAATATATACTTGTTTAACATCGATTTTACCAAGCTTTCAGCCGTAATTATATCAGCTAAAAGTATCAATCGCCTAAAATTTTAATAAAAGCTTGTTATTTGCGTGATTTTATTTAAAATTCACATCCCAAAAGGCTAAATTTAAAGGCTTTAAACCTTGATTAAGCCATTTTTATCTATTTTATAAATTGTATCGCACATTGAAGCTAGGGTGTTGTCGTGGGTTACAAAGAGCAAGGCAGCAGAGTTTTCTTTGACATAGCTTTTAAGGATGTTGATGACATTTTTTGCATTATCAGAGTCTAAATTTCCTGTTGCCTCATCTGCAAAGATGATCTTTGGCTTCTTGCAAAGCACACGGGCTATGCTAACCCTTTGCTGCTGCCCTCCGCTTAATTTTCCAATCTTTGTACCCAAAAGTTCATAGATTCCAAGCCTTTCAAGCAAGGAATTATCAAGCTCAGCCTTGCTTAAAACAGTGGCTAGTTCGATATTTTCAAGTGCCGAAAAGCCTTTAAAAAGATAGTGCATTTGAAAGATAATGCCAAAGAAATACCTTCTTATGTGAAGTCTTTCGTTTTCGTTTAATTCATATAAATCATAATTTTGAAAAAAGATCTTACCAAATTTGGGTCTTAAAAGGCTTGATAAGATGTGCAAGAGTGTAGATTTACCGCAACCGCTACTGCCTTGGATGGCTATGCAGTCTTTTTCAAACAGCTCTAAATTTAAGTTTTGAAAAAGCACATAATCAAAGCTGTGGCTTAAATTCTGTGCTTTTAAAAGAGTCATTTCATTTGTGCAGCCACTTCTGCTGCAAAGTCCTCGCTCTTTTTTTCAAGTCCTTCTCCAACCTCAAAGCGAACAAATTCTATGATCTCAAAGCTAGCTCCAAATTCTTTTTGCTTTTCAGCAATGACTTGCTCGACAGTTTTTTTATCATCCATAACAAAAAACTGCCCTAAAAGAGTAAGCTTACTGTCAAGTTGTGAATTTTCAGCTATGAAGCTATTTAATTTGCCTACAATTATCTTATCCCAAATTTGCTCTGGCTTTTTTTGAGTCTTTAACTCAGCCTTTATCTCATCCTCTGCTTGTTTTAAAATGTCCTCTGTTAGTTCTTTGCGACTAGCAAATTTTGGAATTTTATGCTCTGGCTTGTTTGGATCTTTAAGCCTTCTTCTTTCTTCATTCTCCTTTTCAAGCTCAGCTACAAGGGCTTTGTATTCACTTTTTATAAACTCATCATCTAAATTCTTATAAGATAAATAGCTAGGCTTCATAGCAGCTATATGCATACAAACTTGCTTTAAAAAGGGCAGAATTTTTTGAGCTACTTGCTCGTTAGAAGCCGTAGCAGCTATGATTACACCAACTCTTCCATTTGTGTGTATGTAGCCATTTACCACTCCATTTAAGCCAGCTTTAAGAGTAACAAATCTTCTTACTACTAAATTCTCGCCTATGGTTGCAATTTGTGAATTTAAATACTCCTCAAAGCTTACTCCGTTGATTACGCTAGTTTTAAGCTCCTCTGTTGTTGTGAATTTCTTGCTTTGAATGTGAGCTGTGGTGTCTTTTGCTAGGGTAATAAACTGTTCGTTTTTGGCTACAAAGTCTGTTTCTGAATTTATCTCAGTCAGTGTGGCTAATTTATAATCCTCATCCACCTTAACGCTAACTAGCCCCTCAGCTGCAAGCCTATCTGCCTTTTTTGCAGCCTTTCCAAGCCCCTTTTCTCTTAGATGCTGCACAGCCTTTTGAAAATCTCCTTCGCATTCTATCAAAGCATTTTTGCAATCAAGCATACCAGCTCCTGTGCTTTCTCTAAGCTCCTTTACCATTTGTGCACTTATCTCAGCCATTGTCTTTTTCCTCTTTAAAGTATTCCTCGTTAAACTCCTCGCTTAAAGCCTCTTCTAAGAGCTCTTGCTTTTCCTCCTCGCTTGCTGGGGCTTCTTCGCTTGGTGCTAGGTCTGCATCTTGTTCTCTTAAATTCTTGCCCTCATTTATGGCATTTGCCATTTCTTGACAAAATAACTGCACAGAACGAATAGCATCATCATTGCCAGGAATTGGATAAGTAATGAGATCAGGATCGCAGTTTGTATCAAGGGGAGCAACGACAGGAATTTTCAAGCGATTTGCTTCTTGTACTGCTATTTTTTCTTTCACTGTGTCTATGACAAAAAGCAGATCTGGTTGGGTTTTAAGATAGCGAACCCCTCCTAGATAATCAAGCAGTTTTTCCTTTTTTCTAGTAAGCATCAAGGCTTCTTTTTTTGTTAAGAGATTAACAGAGCCATCCTCTTCCATCTTTTCTATGATTTCAAGCTTACGAATAGACTGTTTTATGGTGCCAAAATTTGTCATCATACCACCAAGCCAACGGTGATTAACATAGGGCATACCACATTTTTCAGCATATTCTTTTATGGCTAGGCTTGCTTGTTTTTTAGTACCTACAAAGAGTACTGTTTTGCCCTCTGCTGCTAAATCTCGGACTATATTATAAGTATAGCGGAAGTAGCGAAGTGTTTTTTGAAGGTCTATGACATAAATGCCCTTTCTTTCGCCAAAGATGAATTTTTTCATCTTGGGATTCCACCTTCTTGTTTGATGCCCAAAATGCACTCCGCATTCGAGCAAATCTCTCATTGTTACCATTTTTTCTCCTTATAGTTTAGCTTTTTCCTCCACGTCCCTTGTTTTACTAAGCTAAGAAGGATTGACGTGTGTGAATTTTAAAAAATGAATTATAGCAAAGTTAAGATTATTTTATTCTTAGATCTAAAAAGATCTAAGAATAAATTTTTAGTGAAGCTCAGACCAAACCTTTCTTTTCCACAAAATCGCAAAGACGCTTAAGATAACAAAGAAGATCATAATATAAACTCCAAGGCTTTGTCTTTCTTCTTTCTTGCTATCTCCAACTTGTTCCATATAAGCAATTACGCTTGTTTGAGCTTCTTGGGTTAAACCAACCCTTGGCATAGCGGTTCCTGGAAGCACTTTTTGAGTGTTGTTGATGAAGTTATTAAGGTATTCTGTGCTTCTTGATCGGATCATTATAGAAAGATCAGGTGGCACAGAGCCTAAATAGCCCTTAAGATCATTCATATCAGACAAAGCTTTAAAATCATCATATCTCATATTATGACAGCGACCACAAGCTTCTACGAAATTATGCTTATTTTTAGCAAAGACAAAATCCTTTTCTATGAATTTTTCCCTTTGAGCCTCGCTTAGATCTTCCATCTTGGCATATTTATCATTAAGCTCAGCTCTAATGCCCTCATCAACTCCCTTTTCATAGTCCTTTCCAACTTCTTTGAGATAGGCTATGACATCGGCTACATTTTGACTAACAACCTCTCTTTCCTCTCCGCTCATTTCTTCATTATAAGCTGTCATTATAAAGGCATCTCCAAATTTATGATCTACCTTTAAAGCCAAAGAAGGATACATAATCAAAGCCGCAAAGAACTTCTCATCATAAAGCAGACCAGAAGCACTGAGATCAGGCGGCATAACCCCATAAGCTGAGGAATCAGGAATGGCACTTTCAAGCCCTGCTATTTTAAGGCTATGACAAGCAGAACAGTTTGTTTGGAAAAACTCAGAGCCTCTATTGGCATCGCCCTTGGCTAGGTCTATATTATCCACCCTTTCCCAAAGCCATTCATTTGTGCCTAGGTATTTTTGAGCCTTTTCAAGTGCCTCAGATGCACCTTGTAGCTTAGCCTCTGCTGATTTTATGGCTTCTTCGTTATTTGATTTTTTAATCTTATCAAGTTCTATTTGAGCTTGATTAAGCTCATTTTGCCTTTGATCTACCAGACTTTTAGCAAAGCTTATATCCTCTTTTGCAAAGTCAAAATTTGCAGGTGCAACATGAGGGTGCATAACAGAATGTGCATAAGGCTCAACACCCCAATAAACAAGTGCTGTAAATATCAGCACCACAAAAAAGATCTTAAACTCTCTCATTTGCTCTCCTTTTTTCTTTCCATATTAGTAATTACAGGTAGTGCAACAAGCAAGAGCAATAAAAACACTATGGATGAATAAAAGCCCACCCAGGCATTAATGCCAGTTGGAGGCAACTTGCCATAAACTGTTAAAACTATAAGATCTACAAGTAGAATCCAAAACCACCAAAAAAAGAGCGGTCTATGATGTGCTGGCTTTACCACATCGCTTCTATCAAGCCAGGGAAGCAAGAAAAATATCACCTGAGCTATACCAAAGGCAGCTAAGCCTATATCAAATGCCTTAATGCTACCCACATCAAAGAAGAATCCACGCAAAACCTCATAACTCCACAAGAAATACCACTCAGGATAAATATGCGCCGGTGTTTTTAAGGCATCTGCTGGATCAAAATTAATAGGATCCATAGCAAAATTAAATTTAAAACACACTAAATAGAAAAAGAAGATCATAAAAAGACAGATATACATAAAGTCTTTTGCTAAAAACGCAGGCCAAAATGGAATAACCTTTGAGCCTTTTACATCTCCGCTTTTATACTTTTGTGCTTCTATCTCAAAGTCAAGCTCCTCTGCTATTTCGTTATTTACATGGGGGATGCGAAGTGCATAAAAGTGAAAAGCTATAATCATAATGATAACTATGGGAAGCAAACAAACATGAAGCATAAAAAAGCGAGTGAGCGTGGGATCGCTTACCGCATAATCACCCCTAATCCAAACCACCAAGGCCTCACCTATGAAAGGTATGCCTCCAAAAAGATTTGTAATAACCTGAGCAGCCCAGTAACTCATCTGTCCCCAAGGAAGCATATATCCACTAAATGCCTCTGCTGAAAAGACCACAAACAAAAGCATACCGCTAAGCCAGATCATCTCTCGCCCTCTTTTATAAGAGCCATAGTAAATGCCTGTTAGCATATGAATATATATGATTAAAAAGATAATAGAAGCAGCCACTCCGTGCAAATGCCTCCACAGCCACCCATACTCAACCTCTTGCATAATGGTTTTATTCACACTATCAAAGGCCAAGGCTGTATCTGGTTTATAATACATAACCAAAAGCAAACCTGTTACAAACAGTATGGTAAATAGAACTGTTAAAATAACGCCCATAGCCCAAAGAAAGTTAATTTGCTTTGGTATCCAATACTCAACCATAAGCACATTAATGAGCTTTTTTACGGCTAGTCTTTGATCTAGCCAATCAATAATCCCTGTTGCCTTTCTAACCTGTGCCATCTTATGCCTCCGCTATCATTTGTTGATACTCAGGTCCCTCCTCGCCAAGGACGAGTTTGTTTCCCTCTATCTTAAAAGGTGGTATTGCAAGCGGGGCTGGTGGAGGACCGAAGACATTCTTGCCATTCAGATCAAACTCCCCTCCATGACAGGCGCATTTAAAAAGCCCCTCGCTTGCTATATAAGAAGGTATACAGCCTAAATGTGTGCAAAGTCCTATCATCACAGCATATGAGGCATTTTCTATAAGCACCTCTCTTTTTGGATCCTTAGCCATAGCCTCGCTCTTTTTTAGTATGAAGATGGGCTTTTTACGCCATTCTATGGTCCTAAGCTCTCCTTCTTGCATACTAGATAAATCCACTGTGGTAAAGCCTGCTGCTCTAACACTAGGAAGAGGATCCCAGGTCTTTTTCATAGCAAGTAGAGAAAATGCCCCACCCACAGCAGCCACAGTCCCAAACGCAAAGCCTATAAAGCTTCGTCTGCCCTCGTTTGTAGCCATTGTTTTCCTTTCAAAAAGTTTTTATAAAATTATAGTGTAACAAAAATTAAATAAATTTTTTCTTTATTTATAAAAAATTATTTCAACAAAACCTCATTTTCGATAAAATGTTTAAATTTAGAAAAAATTCTTCCTCATTTTAAGATAAAAACTATCTTTGATTAGATCTTCTTGTGGCTTTATTTTTGTAAAAATAAGCCTTAATTGTTGCAAAATTCCTTAAATTCACAGTTTAAATTCAAGGCTTTAAGCATACTTGTAAATAAATTCTAACTGTAAATAAACAGTATAAAAGTCTTAAGATTTTATTGCAAAATACTGTTTAAAGAGTGTAAATTTAAATCTAAAATCTCATATTTTGGAAGTTTAAAAAAGCTTTAAAATAAGTTGAAAGCGTATTTAAGGTAAAGTGCTTTTAAGATAAGACTCAATTAAACTTAAACCAAAGGGCTTTTAAATTAACTCCTATAAAAAACAAAGCTTCGTTTCCGAATTTCGCCAAATGTAAGGGAAATTTTAAAGTTTTTTTACCTCGCCTCTCATGCCTCTTGCTTTGCAAGAAATCCTTGATTTAGAGGCTAAAAACGCTGGGCTTTGTCAAATTCGTCATCAAAGTTTGTGTAAAATCTTCAAAGAAATTTGCATTTTAACCCTTGAAGAATGTGAAAAGTTTTCTAAAATGAGTGGTGAAATCGAAGAGGGTGAAAGTTATTTTAAAACAAAAGGAGTGTGTGGAAAAGGGGGCGTAGTGCTAACAATAAAACATCTGTGTTTTTATTTCGTTAAGCCTCTTGTAGTTCTGGGAGAAGGAATGCTAAACGCTAGGTTGGCGTTTATACACAGGTCATCGAATACTGCTTTGCCAAAGAGCTATTACAGATTATAAAGGACTTTGCAAAGCTTAACGAATGTGAAATTTAAAAGAAAACTTCAAAGCCTACGGCACCTTGATGGATTTTTTACTTCGCTTTGCTCGTCCCTTTGCAAGAAGGAGCGAATACACATTATAGAGTAAAACATTCTAAAAACGAGTTTGCAAAGGTACGAAGCCACATAAACGAAATTGTGAATTTTTTTGCTTCGTGCTATGCACTCGCAACTGCGTAGTAGAAGTTTGCGAAATTTAAACTTCCTAAATTTAAAGGCTAAAAGAGAAAATTTTGTCCTTCATTTAAAAAAACTTAATTAAGACGAAAATTTTAGAACAAAATTCCCATCAAAATTTATTAAAATTGATAATAAAAAATTCTGTTAAGTTTAATTGATTCTTAAAACAAAGCGTCTTTAAAATGCTTTTAAAATAAGCAAATTGTAAATATCTTTTAAGTTCTAGTAGAGTTTTTAAGCTCCAAGGCAGCCTTTTTTGCTAAGTGATCGCATCTTTCGTTAAATTCATGTCCTTTGTGGGCTTTGATCCAAAAGGCTGTGATCTTATGGGGCTTTGCTACAAGCACATATTCTCTCCACAAGGATACATTTTTTCTGCCCTTAAAATCCTTTTTTATCCAGTTTTCAAGCCACTCATTTATGCTTTGGACCATTAAATTTGAATCTGTGTAAAGTGCGACCTCGCAAGGTTCTTTCAAGGCTTTTAGTGCCTCTATGATGGCTTTTAGCTCCATTTGATTGTTGGTGGTATTTGCCCAAGCACCGCTTCCTATTTTTTCGTGTTCTTTGTAGCGAAGTATGAAGGCCCAGCCTCCAAAGCCAGGATTATCAAGGCAAGCACCGTCTGTATAAATTTCAATCTTTTTCATATAAGTTCCTAATCAAGTATCTGAATTTCATATGAGATCTTAGAGCTTCCAAACTCATAACAAAGAGGACAGTGGTAAAAAAACATAGGCATTTGCACCTTGCAGTTGCTACAAGAATAAGAAAATTCAAGCCCCACTCTAAGATCACTCTCATTTAAAATGTCAAGCATTTTTAGTTTCTTGTTTTTAAAATTATAATTTTCCCTCTTAGAAACAAGCTTCATAGCACAAAAAAGCTCAAAATACTCCTCATCATCCAAAAAAATAAGTTCTTTGTTCTTATAAAGCAGATCTATAATTTGACTAAATTCACAGTGCAAAAAGATTTTTTCATTCTCAAACAAAAATCTCTTTGCAAGGCTATTTTTAGCACTTATTTGAGCTTCTTTGAAAAGCTTGGTTTTTTCATCTAAGCTTAAATTTGAATTTTTATATCCCAAAAGCCTAATAAATTCTTTTTCAAAGCCCACCTCAACACCAAGTTCAAAAAGACAGTCTAAAACCTCAAGCACACCGTCATAGTCTTTAAGCCTTAAATATACTATTTTAAGCAGCTTCAAAGCCTTTTCATTGCGGGGTCTAATTTTTAGGCTATTTAAAAGCACCTCCTTGCTTTTTGCCAAAAAGCCAGCCTTAAAATAAAGCTGGGCTAAATCATAAAAAATTAATTCGTGCTCGTTTTTATCCTTGCTCTTTTCAAGGGCTATTAGACAAATTTGTATAGCCCTTTCAAATTCACCACCTTTTGTAAAAACACTAACTAAAAAATGCAAATTTGAAAGGCTGAGAGCACTTTGGCGGAGTAGTTCTTTGTGCTCATTTGAGATCTCAAATTTTTGCACAAAACTTTGTATGTTTTTATCTTGTTTATTGATAGAAAACATTTTCCACACATAATGCCCTAAAGCCACCATAAAAACAAGGCTAACAAGTATGACAATGGAAAAAATAGGATCCCTATACTCAACGAAAAAAAAGTCCATATTCTCACTTTGTAAAAGATCTTGCTATTATAGCTGAATTTTTTAGGCACTAAGGGCATTTTAAAGAGGCTTTAAAAGCATCTTTTAATAAATATTAAAATTTTTTGAAAAAACCTTGCTATTCTTTACTTAAAAACTAGTATTTATACCCAAGATACAAATTCGCCCTTACCCCCTTATAAGAACTAGGCTTTAAAAAGCCGCTTAGATCTGCTTTGAAAAAGAGCTTTTTGCTAAGATTATGCATAGCATTTATGTGCATTTGATAGCTAAAACCTCGCTCTTGTATCTTGTAGGCTATAAAATTATTTGCCCCCTTTAAGCTTAATTTCACCTCATCCTCGCTATGATAAAGATCATTTACAGCCAAAAAAGAAGTAGAATAATACCCCTCTTCTAGCTCAAAGCTAAGATCTGCTCCAAGCCCAAGATCGAAGCTTAGATCCTTATAAGCCTTTTGTATATAGCTTGTTGAATTTATGGCATCTTGGGCATTGTAATTTACATTTACAAGCGCTATGCCCTTTAAATTCTCAGACAAAATGCCTAGCTCAAATTTATACAAGCTTTTTAAAAACGAGCCGTATCCCTTAGCCTTAAACTGTGCCTCTTCTATTTGCTTTTTATCATTAAAGATAGAAAAGCCAAGCTCATTTTGAAGCTCACTATCTTCAAAAAAGGCATTAGAATACGCACTAAGATTATAAATTTTAGGATTTTGCTGAAGATTTTTTGTGCCTCTTAACTCACTTGTTCCCATTGAAATTCCAAGCAAAAAATTATCAAAGATCCTCTTATCATAGCCTAGGCTTAAATTTTTAACATTTAAATTCCCATCCTTTGTGGTAAATAAACCAGCCCCAACGCTACTGTATACCCTATTTGCTTGTTCTATCTTATCAAAGATAGCCACAGTTGAGATTATATCGCTTCTTTGCAAGGGATTTTTAAGGTTTTCATTTAGCACATATCTTGCAGGGCTAAGACGAAGCTCTTGCATCCTAGAACTTAATTCTTGTCTTTGAAGAAGGGGTGCCATATTTAGCATTGTTTGGCTGCTTGTTGCTAGATCCTTAAAATTATTATCTAGCCTTTTAAGATCTTCTTGTAATGAAACATAAGAGCTAGTGATAAGTGCTGTGTTTATGCTAGTAGCAAAGGGATTGTTTGCAAAAAAGATCTCAAGCAAGGCCTTATAAGCAGGATCTATGTGGCTACTTAACTGGGTTACAGATCTAGGATTTTGACGCAAAAACTCGACAAAAAAGGCATTCTCATTCAGTCTTCCTCTTATAAAAAACTCATTTTCTTCTAAATTTTTGCCATTAAAATCTTTGAAATTTATACTAAGATCGCTATATTTTAGATTTTGGGCTGTAAAAACTGTGTAGTATTGATTAAAAATTAGCTTATCTTTTGAAAGCTTATCAGAAAAGCTAAGATCAAGCCTTGTGCCACTTGATAATTCTAAATCCTTGCTAAATTCAAGGCTTAGTAGATCCTTTTTTTGATCTTCTTGTGAATTTGTCCCTAAATTCTGCCCTATGTTTTTAAGCTCTAAATTCTCGCTTATTATGAAATTACTTTGTGGGGCTTGTGCTATGTTTTGTGCCCTTAAAAGATCATAACTTAGTTTTTTAATAACTGTGTGCGAATTTGTGTCGCTTGTGATCTTTATAAGGCTTTCGTTTAAATTCAGCTCGTTTAAATATAACTGTGAATTAGCCTTTAAATCAATGCTTTTTAAGCCCTTATCATTTAAAGATCCTAAATTCACAGCACTTTGATTTAAATTTAGCCTTTCAAATAAGACTGTATCTAGTTTTGAAAATATGCTTTGTGTGAGATTAACTGTGTTGATCTTGGCTTTGATATTTTCTATGCTTGCTACTGAGTTCTTTAAATTCAAGCTTTCTAAATTAAGGATTGAGCCTTCATCCCCTCTTATGTTTAAGTCCCCCTCAACGCTAACAGTTTGTGCCTTAAAGGAGCTTTGATTTAAAAGATTTAGATTTAAATTCTTGCTTGTCAATGCCTTTGTGAGCGTTAGAGTGGCTTTATTATTTAAATTTATTGTGCCTTCTTCACTGTAAATGGAGTTTGCGTTTAAGCTGCTTGAATTTAAAAGGCTTAGCTCTAAGCTTGAAGCCTTTAAGCTTTCTTTGAGATTAAGCGAAGCACTGTTGGCTAGGCTAAGATCTGCTTTTTTTGCAAAGCTTAAATTATTAGCATCAAGGCTTGAATGATTTAGCATAACCTTGGCATCTTGCTTTGAGTTGATAAAATCTTTTGCTTTAATCTTTGAGCCATTAAGAGCATATAAATCATAATTTTGAGGCAGTTTGAAGGCTGAATTGTAAAAACTGTCCAAATCAAAGCTTGATTTATCAAAGCTTAGACTTTTTTCTATGCTAAAATTTGAGCTACTATCAACTGTGAATTTTCCTCCTAAATTGCTATTTACAAAGCCTTGAAGGATTAAATTATCAACCCTTGCACTAGAACCGCTTTTAAAATTCAATGTATTTGCCGAATTTATACTAAGATTTTTAGCCACCAAGCTAGCCTTATTTGAAAGCTCTAAATTTGGAGCAAAATTTGCAAAATTTGAAGTGATGCTAGCCCCATTTGCCTTGATAGTGCCTATATAAAGGCTATCCTCGTAGTTTTCATTTTCTAAGTTGCCACTTTCAACGACTTGATTATAATAAAACCCACTTCCTCCCACATTATAACCATCCTTGCTGTCTATAAAATGTACTCCTCCAAAACTAATCTTTGAGTTTTGATCTGCTGTAATGTTGGCATTTAAGATAGCCTGCTTACCAACGGTTAAATTTGCATTATTTAAATGTATCCCACCAGCGATGCCAAAATAGCGCTTGTCCCAGTCAGATTGATCTAAGCTAGATGGGCGACTTAAATCCATATAGCTTGACATAGCCTTCACCGTGCCACCTTCTGCATTTTTTATCTTATCAACAATGTTAGTATCATTTATGATGGCGTGAGTAGTGGGGTGTCCTTGCAAGACTATGTTTGAATTTGAAGCACTCAAAATTCCCTTTATATCTATGTGTCCATCAAAAATAAGGCTTGCATTGTGGGCTTTGCTGTCTTTGTAAACAAGATTTAAATTTGATGAATTTGTGCTTGAATTTGCGTTAAAATTCGTCCCATTTGCAAGACTTGCGTGGATTATGGTATTTGTTTTTGTATTTGTTTTGTTATTATTTTTATCATAGCCAAAGCCCTCAATTTCCAAACTTGCAAGTGAGCCTAAATTTGTGATAAAGGCCTTGCTATCATTTGCAGCAACTGTGTTTAATCTTAGGCTATTTCCTCCTAGATTAAGCTTGCCCCCGCCTGTGCCAAAATAAAAGCCCATTGAGTTTGCTGAATTTTGAGCGAGGGTGTAGGAATTTGAATTTAAAGAAGTTGCTGATTTTAAATTCAAAGAGTTTGTTGAAGTTGTGCTTAAATTCATAGCCTTTAAATTTATAGCCTCTGAGCTTGAATTTGCAGTGCTTAGACTTGATCTTATTAAGCTTGTTTTATTTAAGCTTTTTATGGCATTTGAATTTATAGTATTTGAAACTAAGCTAGTAGAATCTATCAAGGGGCTATTTTTAAAAGCTCTTGTTGGCAATGCTGAATTTCTCACAGCCCCTATAGCCTCAGCCTTACCCTCTTTTAACTCAATCTCACCTCGCCCACTTGTGATATAAATCCCCTCATAAGCCTTTTTATCTGTGTCAAATTCTACCTTGCCCTCGCCCACCTTAAGATAGCCCAAATTTTCATTTGCGTTTGGAGTGTAGCTCGTCTTTATTATGAGTGTGCCTTTGCCAATCTTATGCAAGCTGTCGTTTTTTTCATTTCTTAAATGCCATTCAAGCTTGACATTTTCTTCTAGATCAAGCCCTGAGCCTTTGAAAATATGCGTTTGTCCTGCTTGATTTGTGAATTTATACATTGTTGGATTATTAGCACTGTTATTTGCCCTAAATACAAGACCTCCAGCATAGCCCTTGCTAGTATTTAAATAGATATTTGCTCCTACTTCTACATCGCCTCCACCGCTAAAAACTAGATCCTTGCTTTTTTCTAGGGTGTAAGTTGTTTGATTATCCTTTGATTTTAAAGAATTATTAGCCAGGGTATTTGTGCCTTGTTTAAGCTCAATTTTTTGCTCAAATTTACTCTTATACTCATCAAGTTCTTTTTTTGAAACAAAAGACACCTTCCCCTCATCCAAGCCAAGCTGCACGAAGGTTTGAGAGCTTACCCCAAGCAAAAGCCATTTTGAGTTTTTGCTATCATAGGCATAGATCCCACTTCCGCTATCTCCTTGAGTTATGATGTTTCTAAAATTCGCATTAGGCTTGTAATTAAAAGAAATGCCTCTCGTGCAATCTTCATAGCAATTTACCCCATCACCATAATTTATAGCCTCAGTTTCAAGTATGCCAAAGCCCCCACCTCGCATTTGTCCGTTATCCTTTGCGTAAATTCTACCCTGAGGCCTACTTGTGCCAAAAAAGCTAAGATCCCCTGATCCTGCTTGATACAAATAAATATTTCCATCCCTATCTTTAAGGCCTTGTAGGGACGTTTTAAAATTTGTTAAATTTTCACTTTCTTTGTCTTTACTTTCCTTTGTGGTGTTTTCAAGATCTAAAAGATCCACGCTACCTTCGATGATATACTTATCAAAACGCATAAACTTTGTATCAAAGCCATAGGGGCTTGAAATGCTTTGTATGTCCACAGTTATTTTGTTATCATAAATTAGCTCTTCTTTGGCTATCTCATAGCTACTTAGTCCAAATTTTCTCAAAGCAGCTATGCTCTCAGGACTAGTTACATGATTTGCACTTACTACAAAGCCCCTTCCTACTGAACTTAGCGAGCCGTAATTACTTGAAGTAGCGAAATTTGGCACGGTTGGGATCTTTAAAGCTAAACCGTTTTTTCCTGTGAGTGTTATACTGTTTAAATTTGACTTTGTGCTTGAATTTGAATTCACAGTTGAGTTTATATTTAAGTTAGTATTTAAAGCAATCTTTGAATTTATTTCATTTAGGCTTGAATTTTCTCCGTTAAAAGCACCCCTTCCTTGCCCAAAGTCCAAGTAGTCTCTATAATAAAACTTGCTTAGATCAATGCTTTGAGCCTCTAAGCTTAAAACAAAAGCAAAAAATATCAAACTCTTTTTAATCACTTTTCATCCCTCATATGCCCTAATTTTAGCACAGTTAAGCATAAAATTTGTATTTTTTGCAAATTTTTTAAATTAGCCCTTGACAAACAGTAGGTGTAATGCCTTATAATGTATTTACATTATTTATCAAAAGGAGCAACAATGCAAACTTACATAAACGAGGCAACAAGTGGCAAGAGGATAAGTGCTAAAGGCTACGCAGTGGCAAACAAAAACGCCAAATTCAAGCCCTTTTCATTCACAAGACACCCACTAGGAGAAAAAGACATTCTCATTGAAATGCTATTTGCTGGAATTTGCCACAGCGACATACACCAGGCAAAAAGCGAGTGGGCGGATGGGATTTATCCTATGGTGCCCGGACACGAAATAGCAGGACGCGTCATCGCCGTAGGCAAAAATGTAAAAAAATTCAAGGTAGGAGATTACGCAGGGGTGGGGTGTATGGTAAATTCCTGCGGGGCGTGCGAGGCTTGTAAGCAAAGCAAGGAGCAGTTTTGCTCAAAGGTCGTTTTCACCTACAACTGCATTGATGGCTTTCATAATGAAGAGCCTACTTATGGGGGTTACAGCGACAATCTAGTCGTAAGCGAGGACTTTGCTATAACAGTGCCTAAAAACGCTCCGCTTGATAAGGTAGCACCGTTACTTTGTGCTGGCATCACCACCTACTCACCGCTTAAATTCAGCAAGGTAAAATCAGGCTCAAGAGTGGGCGTGGCTGGCTTTGGCGGACTTGGAGTAATGGCTGTGAAATACGCACTGAAAATGGGTGCTGAGCTAAGTGTCTTTGCTCGCAACAAAAAGAAAGAACAAGACGCTTTAAGGCTCGGCGTAAAGGCACTTTACACCACTGACAAGCTAATCGAAGTAAAAGAACGCTTTGATCTAATCATCTCCACAATACCCACAGCCTACGAGCCGATGGACTATGTGCGGCTGCTTGACTTTGGCGGCGAGCTTTGCATAGTTGGGCTTCCGCCAACAAGCGTAATGCCAAGTCTTAGCCTAAGCTCGCTTGTATTTTCAGCACACCGCAAGGTATATGGCTCCATCATAGGTGGCATCAAAGAGACTCAAGAAATGCTTGATTTTAGCCTTAAACACGGCATTTACCCTGAAACTGAAATCATAACAGCCGCTCAAATCGATGAAGCCTATGAGAATTTAACAAGTGGGAGAGCAAAATTTCGCTATGTAATAGATACTAAAAAATCGGTGTTTTAGGCCTTAACGGCTTTTGGTGGTGAATTTTAATGCAAATTTTAGGCTAACTTCACAAGGCAAACTTTTTGCGAGAAATCGATTTTATAGGGCTTGATAATTTACATTTGTCTAGCAAAGGCTTAAAGAAAAGGAGGGTTGTTTTTTCATTTAAAGAAAATTAAATTTTGATATAATAGCCACATTTTAGGGCAAAATTTTATTGAAATTTATTAAGATTGATAAGCCAAAATCCTATTAAAGTATATTAAGACCAAAAAATAATATAAGCCTTCAAGCACTAAGACTATATTAGCCTAACAATTTTCACAAACAAACAAGTATAAGGATTATAAAAGGATTATAAAAGGATTATAAAAGGATTATAAAAGGATTATAAAAGGATTATAAAAGGATTATAAAAGGATTATAAAAGGATTATAAAATGACTAAAAAAATTCACAAAGCCTCCTTTGATCCTATGCTGTTTAATGGTTTGGGAAGTAAACGAGAAAGGAGCTTTAATCATGGCTTTTATGGGTTTATAATTTTATTTGGATATATATTTGGTATGATTGGCGGTTCATCTATTATTTATGGAACCGTTACGAAAAAGTATTATGAAGATTGGTTTTTAAATTATTATATTGCCGTCATATGTATAGTTTTTGTATATGTTATTGTATGGTTTTATCTTCATATTTTATTGTTTAAACATACTAAATTCAACAAAGATCTAAACAAAACTAAGCCTCTTTTAATTTGCGAGTATAAAGGAAGCCTTAAAAATTATTGTGTATGGATCTTGGGCTTTATTTTTATGTTGATTTTTTATCTTCTTTTTTTTGTTTTATCTATTGTTTCTCCACCTTTGCTTTGTCTAATTTTATTACATTTTTACAACAAACCCTTTTTGCTTAAACGCATTTTATTGTTTGAAGAATATCTTATTTTGGAGTATAGAATTTTTGGCAATATTAAGTTAAATAGAAATAACCTAGCATTGATAAGGCTTAATAGACTTGTTAGCAAATCCATTATGGACTATGGTGCTAATATTGCCCTTGCAAGAGTTATGATCATTAAAAATGCTAAAAACTCTTATTTGACTTATTATCCTTGTGCAATATTTAGCATTTATGGGATGACTAATATTAATATATTATGGCAAGACTTAGATGCTAAAATGGGATATAGCACAGAGGCTATAGCAAATGAAAATTTTGTTTATGCTGGAAAAAAAATAAATTTTAAAATTTTTACAATTTATTTAAAGGATAATTTTAATGTCTAAGATTTACGGCATAGAAAGATCTTACACTCCTAATGATAGGCTTAGCGTAAATGAAGAAAACAAAGAATTCTTTGAGTGTATAAGTGAGTATGAGTTAAAAAGAATTCAAAAAGAACAGGATAAAGATTCTTTAAAGGCTTATTTGTTTAATACCTTAGTATTAATGGATTCTACATTAAGTAGCATTATAACAAGCATAGAAAAGGCTACACCTTCTTATATTAAAATCATATTTACCACAAAAGATGCCGTAAAGGGTTCTGCTTTAAATACATCCAATTCGGTGTTTTAGGCCTTAACGGCTTTTGGTGACAAATTTTAATGCAAAATTTAGGCTAAATTCACAAGGCAAACTTTTTGCGAGAAATCGATTTTGTGGGGCTTGATAGTTTGCATTTTCTAACAAAGGCTTAAAGAAAAGGAAGGTTGTTTTTTCATTTAAAAAAATTAAATTTTGATATAATAGCCACATTTTAAGGCAAAATTTTATTGAAATTTATATAAGATTGATAAGCCAAAATTCTATTAAAGTGTATTAAGCCCAAAAAATAATATAAGCTTTCAAGCACTAAGACTATATTAGCCTAACAATTTTTAAAAACAAACAAGCATAAGGATTATAAAAGGATTATAAAATGACTAAGAAAATTCACAAAGCCTCCTTTGATCCTATGCTTTTTAACGGTTTGGGAAGTAAAAGGGAAAGGAGGTGGAATAATGCATTGTATTCCATCATATCTATTGAGGGCATATTATCTGTGCCAATTGGTCTTTTTATATTTAATGGTGTTATTAATAAATTATACTATGATGATTGGTTTCTTGTTGCTTATATGGCATTTATGTTAAATTTTCTTGTCTTTTTTATACTGTGGTGTTATGTTCATATTGTCATTTTCAAACATACATATACAAATAAACACATAAATAAAAGCGATCCTCTTTTAATTTGCGAGTATAAAGGAAGCCTTAAAAATTATTGTGTATGGGTATTGGGATTTTTATATCTTTGTATTATATATTCTTTTATCATCCTTTTGTCCATATTTGCACAGCCACTCATTGCTGTTGTGCTAATGCATATTTTTATTAGTAAGCCCTTTTTACTTAAACGCATTTTATTGTTTGAAGAATATCTTATTTTGGAGTATAGAATTTTTGGCAATATTAAGCTCAATAGAGATAACTTGGCATTGATGCCTATACCAAGACCATCAACAAATTTAGCCTTTGTGCGACCGCAACTTTTTGATCAAGACAAATTTCCACATATAATCGCTAATTTTTGCACTAGATTTAATCCTTTTGGTATGAATAATATTTCCACATTAATAAAAGAATTGGATTCTAAAATGGGATATAGTGCTTATGAAATGACTAAAAATAAGATAACTGTTGGTTTTGAGATAAAAAATTTAAATTGCTTAAAAATTTATTTGTAGGAGCACCAATGAACATTTACGGCATAGAAATATCTTACACTCCTAATGATATACTTAATGTAAATAAAGAAAACAAAGAATTCTTTGACTGTATAAGTGAGTATGAGTTAAAAAGAATTCAAAGAAAACAGGATAAAGATTCTTTAAAGGCTTATTTGTTTAATACCTTAGCATTAATGGATTCTACATTAAGTAGCATCATAACAAGCATAGAAAAGGCCACACCTTCTTATATTAAAATCATATTTACCACAAAAGATGCCATAAAGGGCTCTGCTTTAAATATGTCTAATGAAGATTTAAGCATAACGGAAATAATTATCTTAGGTGGCATTACTATTGGCATAGGTGTAGCTTCTGCTGTTATCATTCCAACACTTATTGCCGATGCTATGCTAGGTTTTATAGCCAGCATTATCATTTCTTACATAACAACATTCTTTCTTAGCGAAGCTTATCTATTTTTACGAAGTAAAAGTATAGAGCTTTGGCAAGATGCTAAAAATTTAGCTAAGGCTGCTATGCAAAACATTATGTCTCTTATACAAAGCGATACAAGGAGTTTAGAGGAAAGAAAAGAAGCACTTACAGAAAAAACGGCTAACGCAATTTTAAGCTCTACGAATAAAGCTTTAATGACACAAAAAGAATATGAAGAGCATATGATTTTTTTATGTAAACATTGTTATGATCTTAACACCACCTCCCACTCAAACCCTCACCCAAAAAGCAACAAAACAAGAAATTTCCAGCTTCTCATAAAAGATTATGCTAGCTTAAAGCCTTTAAAAAACAAGCACATAGAGCTTATAAATATAGATTCTAAAAAAAGTTTAAAAAGGCTTACAAACAATAAAGGAGAGGCTTTGTTTGTGATAAATGAAGATGAGAGAGGGGATTTTTTTAATGTCCGCTTAATAGATGATAAAGAGTATGAGCAAGAGCCTTTTTATCTAGCAAAGGAAAACTTAAAAAATTCACAGCAAAGGCAAGTTTATCTAGCAAAAGAAGCTTTAATAAATTCACAAAACAAGCAAGCTTATCTAGCAAAAGAAGCTTTAATAAATTCACAGCAAAATCAAGCTACTCAAAAGATACTTAGTCCTAATAATTATGCAAATCACCAAGCCATAATTTATTTTAAAAAAAAGGATACCAAAGTTAAAGATGACATAAATCTTGTAGAAGAGCTTAGCTTTTTAGAGTATGTAGAATGGGAGCTAGATCCTAAAACAAAAGAAATTAAAAAGGCAAAAGAGAAAATAAAAATACATTATATCTTAGATCCTAGTTTGCAAGAAACGCGAGATGTTTTTAATGCAACAAAGAATTCTTTTAATGCAAGCCAAGATTTTGCAAATATCACAAAGACTTCTTTTAATGCAAAACAAGATGATTCTCACACAACACAGGATGTTTTTAATGCCACACAAACTTATTCTAAGACCACACAAACTTCTTTTTATGTGGCAAAGAATTTTTCTCATACAAAACAAGATCTTACTCACAAAACACAAAATTCTTTTAATACAAGCCAAGCACCCTCTTACCCCTTTGCCCCAGGAACTTATATAGAATTAAGAGCAAGATTAAGGGAGGATATGAGGGCTACAAGGGCTTTGAACTGGGCTTATCTAAGCCTTAAAGACGAAAATGAGCTTTATCTTTTTAAGGATAAAAAACTAGCTAAATATGATTTAAGCCCTCTTTTTGATCTAAGTGGGTATTTTAATGAACATCAAATATATGATAAAATAGGCTTTCATCTGCCCTTACTAAACTGTGCCTATGTTATCATCTTTGCTAGCACGGCTGATATTGATATATATAAAAACACGCATTTAATAATCAACACAAAATTTAAAATAGGAGAAATTTCAAAGGGTAGCATCATAGAGGCTAAGAGAAAAGAGGATCAAAACTACAAGGCTTTTAAATTCAGCCTAGCCAAGATAGAAGCACAAAAAAGCAATGATGGGCTTTTAGCTAGTGCCACAAAGGAAGCCTTGCCTTATTTCAACAAGCTTGATTTAATATGTAATTTAGAAGAGGCTGTGAATTTTTTAAGATCAAATAAAGATAAATTCAGCGAGTTTTATCAAAAACATCAAGCAAGATATGAAAATGAAAATTCAAGCTTTGATCCTTTGTTTGATTATCTTAGAGCCTATCCAAGCCTAGCAGGAAAGCTTGCTTTTCTTTATAAGGGCTTTGATCTTGCAAATGAGGACTTTGTGGGGAGTGTGATGAGAAGTTGCTATGTATTATTTAACTGTCAAGATGAGTATAAAGCAAATAGAAAGGACTTTGTAGAAAAAATTGTGAAAATATATACAAGCACAAGATTAAATAGCTCCTTCATTGACAAGCTTTACAGAGTCAATGAAAATACAAGAACCTATAAGCAAGAATTTGAAGCTGTCTTTTTGCATAATGATAAAAACATAGACAAGTTTAGCTTAATTGAAGATTTTATCAATGAGATAGCAAAGGCATTAAAAATCAAACCAAGCCTTATACCACAGCTTACTTATGAGCTATCTTATGGAAATTCAGGAACTTATGATAGAAACACAAATACAATAAGTCTTTCCTTACCAAGATCAGGGCTTAAAGATGATTTTATAGCCCTTATGGATACTCTTATACACGAGTTTAGACATTTTTATATGCACTATGTTTTTGCATACGACTTAGAACATAGCTTGACACAAAGCAAGATAGCACAGTTTATACATCATAGTTTATATATATCTTGGGGATATAAAACACTCTTTGATGCTTATGATAAAAACTGTGCTAGCTTTGATGCAGAAATTAAGCAATGCGTTAAAAATTCAAAGTATTCCGAAGTTCGCATTCGTATTATAGATTCAAAAGGAGCACAAATAAGAATGAAACCCTCCCCCCTCTACTACATACAGCCAAGTGAAAGAGACTGCCGTGTAGTAGCTGGAGCTTTTAGAAAAGAAGCAAATTTATAAGCTTAAAAGGAGCAAAAATGAAGCTTACACCAGCACCAGATCTTAAAGCACACAATCAGTTTTTAAACAATAGAAAAGAACAAGAGCTTTATTTAGGGATTAATACAAATATAAACTGTCTTGACAATTGGTGTTCTTATACCTTTGTCTTAGAACGAGGCACTAAGATCAAACATTTTAGAGGCTTAGATGCTAGCTTTGTAATAGAGCATAAAATAGGCTTATATTTAGGCAAGATTATTTTTAAAAAAAACAAAGACAGCAATCTTATCCCACATTATATACCCTCCAACATACAAAATTTAAAAGAAGAGCTTACAAGGATAAATCCTCTGTGGCTTGATGAGCTAAATAAAGATTATAAGCTTGATGATGCACTCTTTGATAGTGGCAATTTTGGAGAAAATTATAAATTCAAAAGTAACAAACTCAAACTACTTTGTAAAAATAGCAAGCAAAACATCACCCTAAACAAGGAGCAAATTCTAAGCTATTTCACAGAACTTCACAAACTTAATACTAGCCTCATTAAAGATTACATAGATAGTATCAACAAAGAAGAAGGTATCAAAGCCTATATGCCAACTCAAAATACCTACAAAAGCTTACTGAATTTAGGCATCTTGCAAGAGGATATGTTTGAGTGGGGATTTGATGGAACCTTGCTTCCTAAATATTATGCAAGGCTTGTGGCGATTGATTATATGAAAACACAAAAGCAAGCCCTTTTGATTCCTTATTTTAACGAGCTTTTTTATGCGTATTTGGTATGGAGTTTAAAAGAATTTACCATACTTTACCATAATGGCTATATAGCTGAAAAGAAAAATATGCTTTTTAATCTTTGTGCTTATATAGATGATAGAAGGCTTATAAATAAGCACGATGAGCCTATGAAAGATCTAATTGCAAGCTATTTCTATGAAAATTACAAAGATCTTCTAACACCAGAGCTACAACAGGAGCTTTTATTTAGTAAAAATATGTATATTTCTCTTATCGATGAAATTGGTTCTTTTGCGCTAGCTCCTTCATATTATATACCAATAGATGAGACAAGCAACAAAAAAGATCAAGCCTCTTTTAAAACCCCAAATTTAGACTTCTTTGGAGATGAGCACATTAAGCCCTCCCCATTAGGAAATTATTATTTTGAGCTTAAAGATAATCAAGATAGCTTTGTAGAATATTATAAAAAAAGCTATCCAAAAAAGCCTCCTAAACATTGGAGTAAAGAAATGATGGCTAGGCTTGAGCTAGAATTAGAGTAAGGCTTAAAAAGCTTAAAGGATGAAGTTCTAAAGGTTTAAAAAAGAATAAATAATCTTTATGCTGTGTCATTTAAATTTATTTCAAGCCTTCAAGCTCATAAGTTTTTAAACTTAGAAAGTAAAATATGTATAACTGTTTATAAGTCTTTAAGTGTCTCAAAGCCAAGCTTCTTAAAAGATTTAGGCTTTAAAAACCTAACATTAAGCTTTTAGTTAAATTTAAAAGCCCACAAAAGAAATATTGTAAAAAATTTTAAAGAAAGACTATACAAGGCAAAAAACCTAAAAACAAGAAAAACAAAGTTATTTTAGTGAAGAGTTTGCAGTTGATGAGAGTTATTTTTACAACTCTAGGCTCGTAACTGTAAGCAAAAGGGGCTAAAAAATAAAGAGGAAACACTAATATCCTAAAACTCTTGCTACTATAAAAGGTGAATGTCAAAGAAGCAGTAGTAATTTATGTGATGTTCTATTTAAGGCTTCTTGTTGTGCGTAGAATCGCCTTAAAGTCCCCTTATCTTGCGTGGTAGAGTTAGCAGATAAGGCCCCTTGCAAGGTGAAGTTTGGCAAAATCTCCTATCTTGCAGAGGGGGTCTTTGCTTCGGCCACCCAATCCGCTGGGTTGGTCGTCATTGTAAGCCGGTGAAACCGGCTTAACAATCTAAAATTCACACAGTAAAAGCAAAATTCAAAGTAAAACTCTGAATTTGTCATATTGAGGCTTTGAAAAAGCCTAAATATCTTACAATCACAAAAATAGATTTTTCGCTTAAGGGCTTAAAATGACAAATAACCCTCATTGCGAGATTTTATGAAGTAAAATCGTGGCAATCCATAAATTTACGCTTTGAAAAAGCGTAAAAACTACATTGCGGAGAGGGTTTTGCTCCGGCTATCGCTTCGTAATTCGCTGGGTTGGTCGTCATTGTAAGCCGGTGAAACCGGCGTGGCGGCTGGGACGAAGCGATTTTTGCGTAGCAAAAATGTATTAGCAGACGCGTAGCACGAAGTAAAATCCAAAACACACCCTGCGTGTTGTCATTCTGAGCCTAGCGTAGCGAGTGCGAAGAATCCACGAAAAAAAATTCACGCATTTTCCACAAGTGGCGTGAATTTTTTGGCAAAACTTCGTCATTGCGAGCAGTTTTTGTAAAAAACTGCGTTGCAATCTATAAAAATTCACGGAATTTGCCTACACTTTGTCATTCTGAGCCTTTTGAAAAAGGCGAAGAATTCACAAAAAAGTGCGAATTTTGGGGCAAAGTGTCATTGCGAGATTTTACGAGCGAAGTGAGTAAATGTGTTAGCAGACGCGTAGCACGAAGTAAAATCCAAAACACACTCTGCGTGTTGTCATTCTGAGCCTTTTGAAAAAAGCGAAGAATTCACATTTTAAATCAAAGATGACTTTAAGACCGTGGATATTTCGCTACGCTCAATATGACAAAATTTAGGCTTTGCCTAAATTTTCGCCTTAATTTTAACATTTGCTGTGAATTTTTGCGTTAAAAAGCCTGAATTTTCGCCTTTGTTTTGGCGTTTCTAAAAAATTCACAGCTCAGTTTTTTTAAACTATGGATTGCCACGACTTGACAACCGTCAAGTCTCGCAATGACGAGTTATGGTATGAATTTTGTAATAACTTCTTAAAAAATTCACAGCTCAGTGAATTTTTAATGAAATTTTCCAAAAATTCACGCCCTTTTAGTAAAATTAAAACAAAAATTTGCAAAAAAGTTATAAAAAGCCAAAATGTTTAAAAAGGACAAACTATGGATTTTTCAAAAGAAGCAGATTTTCAAGCTTATATAGCAAAGGATAGGGATTTGCAAAAGGACATTTACAAACTTTTAGAGCTTGATTTTGAAAGAACTAAATTTGAAAAGGAAGTTGAGTTTATCAACGGCATTTACTGCGATTTTTCGCTTTTTGAAAGTGGTAAAATTCGTGCCATTGTCGAGTGCAAGGGAGCTAAAATCAATGTAACCGACTATGTGCGTGGCATAGGGCAGATCTTTCAATATGAGTATTTTGCTGAAAACAGCCTTTCAAACCGCTCTTATGAGTTTTGCGAGTTAAAGGACTTTTCAAGCGTTTATATCTTTCCTGATGCCGTCATTAAAAACAACGCCTTTAATGTAGGACTTTTCAAATACCCACAAAGCAAGAAAATTTTAGAGGTAAATTCAAGCTCTTTGGCTGTGAGATTGATTGACGAAAATGAGCTAAAAAAGCTAAGTGCAAATATGAATGAAAATAGAATTATGATTTCTCAATATTACATACACGACACGCGCATTTTTGAGTTTTATTTTTTATTAAGGGTTTTGGTGATTTACAAGCTAAAACGCATAAAAATTCACAGACAAGAATTAGAAAAAGAGTTGATACATAGATTAACAATGCTAAATAACAAGCTAGAAATGCCAAATATCAACGGTTTAAGAAATATGTTTATCACCCTTAATCAACTTGGCTTAATAGTAAATAATATCCCCACAGAAAGAGGCTTTATCTTGGCAAATTTGGATTATTCTGATTTTGCCTTGCAGTTTTTTGAATACTTGCGTCCATATTTTGAAGTTTTGCTTGGTATTTTAGAGAAAAATAGCGACTTAGAACAGAGCAAAATTTTTGATCTAATTAGCCAAAAATATGGCGGAAAAGAAGTTATATGGCTTGCTGAATTTCAAAAAAAAGATAGGGGCAAAAACACTAGATACATTTCAAGCTATTTAAACATTTTAAGGGACGGTTACGGCGTTTTAGACTTTGCACCACGCTCAAGCAATAGAAAAATCCTTTTTAATCCTCTACAAACAAACGAAAGAGCCTTTAAAGAACATATAGAAAAATTCTCAAAATATAATGACTATAAAGAAATTTTTGAAAGGATTTTGCGTGAAATTTAAACTAGCTGAATTTTTTGTCGGAGCTGGGGGCAGTCATTTGGGCTTTATGCAAGAGGGCTTTAAAACCCTTTATGTGAATGATTTTGATGAAAACGCTCTAAAAACCCTTGAATTTAACAATAAAAAGCATTTAAGGGGAACGGTTATAGATAACACGGACATAACCAAAATCAACCCCAAAGAGTTAAAAAACAAGCTAAAAAGCGAAGTGGATCTGGTGTTTGGGGGCATAGTTTGCAAGGGCTTTTCTTTGGCTGGGGAGAGAAGTCCAGCGGACGCGAGAAATCAATTTTACCGCTATTATTTAGACATTATCAAAGAGTTAAAGCCTAAAATTAGCATTATAGAAAATGTCAAGGGTATGCTAGGAGCAAAGATCTTATCGCCAAAGGCACCAAGTGAAATTTGGGACGAAGTAAGCACATTATGGAAAGAAATCGAGCTTTTTAGAGGTGAGAGATCAGCCCTACGAAAAAAGGCACAAATCACTCAAGAAATTTTAGACAAGGCACAAAATTTAAAGGCTCAAAAGGCAAAAATCCTAAACAAAATCAAGCCTTATCAAATTAACGTGATTGATGATATAGTGAAAATTTATGAAAAAATGGGCTATAAGGTTGATTTTAAGGTGCTAAATGCTGCTTGGTATGGGGCTAGCACAAAGAGAGAAAGGCTTATCATAGTTGCTACTAGGGGAGATTTAGCTGGGGAATTTAACTTTCCCTTGCCTGAATTTTTAGATGAGAGCATAGGCACGAGGCTTGATTTTGACAAGAAAGAACTAGCTAGGATAAACTTTAAAAAGCCTATAAATTTAAGGCAAGCCTTGGCTAAAATCAATTACTCAAACAAGGCAGATGAGGATAATAAAAAAATGCAGCACAATGAAAAAACCATAGAAAGATTTAAGCTAATTAAGCTAGGTTGCAATATCTCAGATAGCATAGATGAACTTCCCGAGCACCTAAAAATCACCAAATTTTACTCAAGAGGTGGTAATATGAGGCTTCATTTTGATACACTTGCACCCACTTTGGTGCCAGGACACAGTGCCTTTCCACTGCACCCAAAAGAACACAGAAGTATTACCATAAGAGAAGCAGCCACCATCACAGGCTTTCCGCTTGATTATAAATTTTTTGGCTCACATACAAAAAGATGCGAACAGGTAGGAAACTCCGTCCCACCCCCACTTGCAAGGGCTATAGCTAGGGCAGCAAGAGAGTTTTTAGAACTTAACGCGGCACTTAATGAAAAAACTAGCAAGAATGCTAGAAAAGGCACTGATGAGAATTTGAAAGAAAATTCACAAAAAAGCGTGAATTTTTAGGTATTTCTTGTTTAAAAAGCGTTTTTAAAAATGGCAAATTCCACAGCTTTTTGAGTGTGGATTGCCACGCGGTTTTTTTCAAAACCGCTCGCAATGACGGATTTTGCGTGAATTTTTGTGTAAATTTACTAAAAAATTTACACCAAAATTCACAAAAATCCGTGAATTTTGCAGTGAAATTCACACCCAAAAAATGTAAAAAAGGCAAAAACAATGCAAAGATTTATAAATTTACTAGAAAAAAACAAGCTATTAAAAGTCATCGAAAGTCCTGTGGATACGGAGCTTGAAATGGCTCACATTGCTTATATAGAGGCAAAAAAGGGCGAAAATAGCAAGGCTTTGCTTTTCACAAAGCCCACTCACAAGGGACAAGACTTTGAATTTTCCGTGCTTATGAATACCTTTTGTAATGAAAAAGCCTTGAATTTAGCATTTACAAGAGCTTATAACGAAGTAGCAGATGAAATTGCAAGCCTTTTAAAGTTGCATATTCCCAAAACTTTGGGTGCGAAAATCGATTTTTTTAAGAAAATTTTAAGCCTTAAAAATGTCCCGCCCAAACGCCTAAAAACAAGGGGCGAGTTTGAATTCAGTGAGCTAAAAAGCCTAAACGAGCTACCCATACTTAAAACTTGGGAAAAGGACGCTGAAAAATTCATCACTATGGGGCAAATTTACACGCAAAGCGTGGATAAAAGGCAAAACAACCTAGGAATGTATCGTTTGCAAGTAAGCGGAGACCGTGAGCTTTTAATGCACTGGCAGATTCACAAGGACGGGGCGAATTTTTTTAACGAGTATAAAAAAGCTGGACTTAAACAAATGCCTGTGAGCGTGGCGATAGGCGGCGACCCGCTTTATATCTGGTGTGCGCAAGCTCCGCTACCAAAGGGGATTTTTGAGCTTTTGCTTTACGGCTTTATCAAAAAAAGCCCCGCAAGGCTCGCACAATGCGAAAATGGGCTTTTCGTGCCATTTGACGCAGACATTGTCATAGAGGGCTTTGTGAGCCTTGATGAATGCAAGATTGAGGGTCCATTTGGGGATCACACGGGCT
This sequence comes from Campylobacter troglodytis, assembly GCF_006864425.1. Lineage (GTDB taxonomy): Bacteria > Campylobacterota > Campylobacteria > Campylobacterales > Campylobacteraceae > Campylobacter_D > Campylobacter_D troglodytis. Next base: position 28,301 of record NZ_QHLI01000017.1, read on the forward strand.
TTTACACGCCTGCTGAGCCCTTTCCTGTGATGAGGGTAAGTCGAATTTGTGCGAAAAAAAATGCCATTTATCAAGCCACTGTCGTTGGAAAGCCCCCACTTGAAGACAGAGTTATGGCACTTGGCACGGAAAGGGTGTTTTTGCCACTTTTTCAAACCACAACCCCCGATGTCATCGACTACAAAATGCCTGAAAATGGCGTCTTTCACAATCTCATTTTATCCAAAATTCACGCGACATATCCAGCCCACGCTACGCAGATAATGCACGCCTTTTGGGGCGTGGGGCAGATGAGCTTTGTAAAACACGCCATTTTTGTGGGACAAAATGCTCCAAGGCTTGATGATTACGAAGCTCTAATACCTTACATTTTAAATCGCTTTGATGCTAGCAAACTTTATCTAAGCGAGGGCATTTGCGACCAGCTAGATCACGCTTCACCAAATGCTTGCTTTGGGGGCAAGGCTGCCTTGGACGCTAGTAGCGAGGATGAATGTGGAGAAAAGCTTGAAATTTTAAGCGATGAGAGGCTTTTTGAGCTTTTTAGCAGTGAAATCAAGCTACTTACTTTAAAGCAATTTTACACAAAGACAAATTCTCCCATAGTTTGCATTCTGCTTGATAAAAAAGAGCCTGTGAAAAAGAGCTTTGAAAGGCTTTTAAAATTTGCTAGGCATTTTAAAATCTTAATCTTTTTAGACAAAGAAAACCGTCTTGAAAACCCATATATGCTTGTTTGGCGTGTGGTAAATAACATTGACGCGAAAAGGGATATATTTTTTGGGAAGGATTTTGTGGGTTTTGAGAGAGAATTTGGGAAAAATTTGGCTTTAAATTCAAGCGTGGGGGCGAATTTGGGCGAAAATTCAGCCCTTTTTGATGAGGGCGTGAATTTTTCAAGCAACAACAATGAAAAGTTAAGCAAGGATTATGAGGAAAATTTCAATGCTTTAAGTAAAAAAAGCTTAAAATCTAGCGAAAATTCAACAAATTCAGCTTTAAAAACTGCTAGCTTGGATGATGAAAATTCAAGGTTTGCTTGTGCGAATTTTGCTTTCAATTGCATAGGCATTGATGCTAGTGCAAAGGGTGAATTGGAGGGCTATGAGAGGGGGTGGCCCTTGCAGGTTGATTGCACAAAAAGGATCATTGAAAGACTTATTGAAAAGGGCTTGATAGAGGATGATAAAGAACTTTTTAATAAATTTGAGATCTAGTTTGCATAGACTCAATTAAACTTAAACCAAAGGGTTTTTAAGCTAAGTCCCATGAAAAACAAAGGTCAGTTCCCAAATTTCACAGATATAATTTAAGAAATTACGAAGTATTTTTTTTATGTCGTTACACTCGCAACTTTGCAAGAAGCCTTGATTTAGAGGCGAAAAAACGCTCTACTTTGCAGAATAACTCGTGCTTGTGTGAATAGAATTTTGCGTGAAATTCGCATTTTAATAGCAAAAGAGTGTGAAAAAATTAGCAAGATGAGTGGTGAAATTGAAGTATGGTGAGAGTTATTTCGGTGGTGGTCGTGGTAAGCGTGGGTGTGAAGCTGGCAATAAAACGCCTGTGCTTTTACTTTGTGCTATGCACTCGTCCATTTGCGAGAAAGAATGCTAAAACGAAATCGCACGAGTTTATACACAGGCAGTAAAACATTGCTCTGTCAAAGAATTGCAGTCCATAATAAAAGAATTTTCAGAGCTTAAAGAAAGTGAAATTTACAGCGATAAACTAAAATCCTACGGTGCCTTGGTTAATTTTTTACAACGCTATGCCCCTTCCTTTGCAAGAAGGAGCAAAGGCACATTATAGGGTAAAGCGCGCCAAATTCGAGTTTGCAAAGAAACACAAGCACATAAACGAAATTGTGAATTTTTTGCTTCGTTAAGCCTCTTGCAACTGCAAACAGAATATGCTTTGCAAAATTTAGACTTGCTAAATTTAAGGGCTAAAAAGAAAATTTGTACTTCACTTAAAAGAACAAAATTAAGACGAAAAATTTGAGACAAAATTCTCATCAAATTTTATTAAAGTTGATAAGGGAAAATCCTATTAGAGTATCTTGAGCTAATAAATTTAAAACTTTTTGAAAAATTCAGCATCTTTTTGATGAAAGATCTAAATTTTCTTCTTTTTTGAATTTTTAGAACAGTTTTTGCTTATTGTGTCTAACAAACTTAAAGGGCTTGATTTTAAATCACAAGTTTTAAGTTTTTAGATCTTTGAAAATGAGTAAGCTTTAAAGAATAAAAAGCTTGATGTTTAAGGCTTGTAAAATTAGCTTGAATTTAAAAAATGCTATCTTAAAAGCAAGGAAGTTTTATTTGAGTTTTACTTTAAGTAAGTTAAATTTGCTAAAATTTCAAATACAAGCTTGAATTTAAAGCCTTAAATTTACAAGAATTTGCAAAAATGTGTCAAAAGCCTTAAAAAGTTTTAAAAATTCATAAAAGGCTCTTCAGTTTTTAATTTTTAAGTCGATATTAAGGTTAAGATTTGATAAATACACTCTGGGGGGGGGAATTTATTATGATAGAAACTAGTCAAATCAGCTCATCAAAGATGACAAATGAGCTTAAAACCACAAGTTCTAGCTCGATCTCGCTTACAAATAGCGAACTTTCTAGGCTTTCAAGCGCACCTGAAAATAGCCAGGCTACTACAAGCATCACAAGAGATGAGCTAAGAAGGACGACAGCGGATTTAAATTTGCAAATGGAGGTTTTAAATACAAATGTTCGTTTTTCATTCAGCGAGGAGCTTGAAGCCTTGATAGTTCAAGTAACTGAAAGAGACACAGGAAAGGTGATTCGCCAAATTCCTAGCGAGGAGGCGATGAAGATTGCAAGTTATTTCAAAAATGCCATAGGCTTGTTATTTGATAAGGAGGGATAAATGGCAGAGGTAGGAGCATTAGCTAGCTTAGGACTTGGTTCGAATGGGGTATTGACAAATGATCTCTTAGAAAAGCTTAAAACAGCAGAAGAAAATGCTAGAATTAAGCCTTATGATACTAAGATTCAAAAAAACACAGACATTCAAAAGGCTTTAACAGAGCTTACAACCAAGCTTAATACCTACAAGAGTGCTGTTTCTTCACTAGGCGAGGCAACAGCCTTTCAAAAAAGAACAGTAACTCCAAGCGTTACAGGAGATAGTGCAGCAGCTACTTTGACAGCAAATAACGGTGTGGCTGTGCAAAATTTAGCTGTAAGGGTTGATCAGATAGCTCAAAAGGATGTATTTCAAAGCAAGGGCATCACAAAGGATACAGACCGCATACTCACAACAGGACAAAATCCAGCCAGCTTTACTCTAATGCAAAACAACAAAGAATACACCATAAGAGTAGATGCTAATACCACCTATGCCGATCTTGCAGATAGGATCAACTCAGCTACAAGCGGAGCAGTGGTAGCAAAGATAGTATCCACAGGAGAACCAGCCACTCCTTACAGACTAACCCTTTCAAGCAAGGATACAGGTGCTGATAATGCCATAGGCTTTTTTGCCGGGGTAAAAAATCAAGATGGCTTTTTTGAGGAAAATAATGACGCAAAAAGCATATTTGAAAACAACCTAGGATGGAGGCTTAAAACAGATAATATAAATGAAAGCGATCTAAGCAAGGGCTTTAATTTTAGTGCAGGCATTAAGACAAGTGATGTAACCGATCTAAATAGCACTCTTGGATCTGATCTTAAATTCACACTCTTTGCTGGGAGTGAAAAATTTGAAATTACAGCAAATTTAACTGACACTTACCAAAATCTCATAGATAGAGTTAGTCAACAAACAAATAACAAGATAAGACTGAATGCAGGAGGGGATGCAAACAAGATCTTTAACTTCGTTGCAGGGGCTAATTCTACAAGTTCTACAAAGATAACTATCTTTGATGGGATAAAAGATGCTAACACAAACACCTACTCAAGCGATCAAGCCACAACAAATTTTTTGCAATCTACCCTAAAAATGACCTTGTCAAAAAACTATACCCTTGATGATGCAAATGGAGACTTTCATCTTAAAAAGGCTCAAAATGCTGAATTTACCTTAGACGGGGTAAAAATGTATAGATCAACTAATAGCATAACAGACATAAATGTAGGTATGACCTTGAATTTATTAAAACCTGGCGAGCTAAATTTCGACATAAAACAAGATGTTAGCGGACTTGCCGATGCTATGCAAGAACTTGTTGATAAGTATAATGAGCTAGCAAACTATCTCACAGAGGTAACAGCCTTTAATCCCACCACCAACACCTCAGGTGCTCTAAGTGCTGTAAGTGAGGTAACAAATTTAAGATCAACCCTTGTCTCAAAGCTCTTTGCAAGCAGATCAGTAGATGGCTACGAGGTGGATGAAAATGGAAACAAAAAGCCCTCAAAGGTCTTTTTATCCTTGACAGATTACGGTCTAAGTATAAGTAAAGAAGGACTTTTAAGCCTTAAAAAGGACGATTTTAACAAGAAATTAAATGAGGACATAGAAGTAGCTGAGAGGCTTTTTGCAGGAACAAGTGGCTTTGAGGAGCTTAATGTAACAAGCAGAGCAGTTACTCTTAGTAATACAGACTTTCCAAATGACGAGCTTGACTTTGCTAATCAGAATTTTAAGATTATCTTTAATGACACAAGCTATGATCTTACTAAGACAGTTGATGGGCAAAATTTTGTATTGCGTGGAAGCACCCCAGAAGAAAGGGCTCAAAACTTACTTGATCATATTAATAGCTTTAGTATATCTGAGCTAAGAGTTACTATGAGAGAGCTAAACATCACAGAAAACGGACAGCAAGTAAAGGGCTTTACCTTTAATTTCAAAAGCGACAATGGCTCTGATTTTGAAATCACAGGGGAAAAAACCTTTTTGGATAAGCTTGGACTAACAGCTGAAAAAAAGCTCATACAAGTTAAAACAGGAACTGGTGTTTTAGCTGATCTAAATGCTACCATAAACACCTACACAAAGGTAAGCCTTACTAATAATGATCTAGAAAAGGGTTCTTTAATGCTTTATTATGATAGCCTAAGCAATGAAACAAAAAAGCTAAATGAATCCAAAACAGCAGATCAAAAAAAGCTTGATGATCAGTATAGTGCTATGTTTAGAAAGTGGGCTCAGTATGAAACAATCATATCAAGGCTAAGACAACAACAACAGCAATTAACCCAAACAATCAACGCTTCACAGCAAAACAATAACTAAGGATAAAAATGCAAGATACCCAGGTTTATAATGCCTACTCAGAAAATCAAATAGTAGGCATACAAAGCCCTCAAAGACTAGTAGAAATGCTTTATGAGGGGCTTTTGCGTTTTTGCGGACGCATAAAAATTTGTATAAGAAAAAATGACATAGAACAAAGATTATATTACACAAAGAGGGCAACTGATATATTTATAGAGCTTATTAACAGCCTTGATTATGACAAGGGTGGGGATGTGGCTCATTATCTTAGCGGACTTTATTTACAAGAAATAAAATTACTTTCTCAAGCAAATCTTAAAAATGATGAGCTAAAAATAGACGAGGTGATAAATGTAGTTCGCTGTTTGCTTGAAGCTTGGCGAGAAATTCATCCTGATCTAAATGAAAAAGCCAACAGTATGGATAAAAATGAAAATTTGGGTTAAAAAGATAAAAATAGCCCTTGCTGAGGAGGACGAAGCAGACATAATAAGGCTTTTTGAAGAAGCGCCCTTTAAAAATGCCTCATATGAGGAGTTGCAACAAGCCTCATCTTTAATCGGCGAAGCCTTGAATTTAATGGAAAAAAAGAAAGAGGATTTAGCACATAATATAAACAAGCTAAAAAAGGCAAGGGAGTTTTTACAAGCATAAGAGCTTTGCTTTAAGAGCCTTAAATTTCTTATTTCTAACTTAGTTTTAAGCACTGTTACAAATCTTAAAGCATAAATAATTTCTGTATCAAATTTGCTTAAAATGTTTTAAATTTAAATTCAAACCAAGCTCTAATAAAAAAGTTTTAAGCTCTGATTTTAGGGATGAAAATAAGTGTATGATGAATTTATAAATGCCTGAGAATAGAGTTATATAAATTTTTGAAGTATTTTTTGCTTCCTGCTACAAGCTCTCGATTGGGTGAGAAGTATTATTAAAACTCTCGGAGAGCATTTATACGCAAATTTTAAAGAATTGCTCTGCTAAAGAGCTATTGCCTATTATAAGGGATTTTGCAGATCTAGAAAATGCCGTAATTTACGCCATTAACTAAAAAGCCTACGGTGTCTTGGTTGATTTTTTGCTTCGTTTCGTCTTGCAACTGCGTAGTAGAAGGAGCAAAGGCACATTATAGAGTAAAGCATAGCAAAAACGAGTTTGCAAAAAGATGAAACCACATAAATAGCATAGAGAATTTTTTGCTTCTCGTTCTTGTAACTGTAAGCATAAGTGGCTTTGCAAAGGTTATATTAGGTGGTTTTACGGCAAAGGAATTGTGCTTTTTACGCACTTAAACGAAACTAAATTAAGAAAAAAAAATTGAGGACAAAGTATTTATCAAAATTTACCAAAAGTGATAAAATAAAATTTGGCGATTGATACTTTTAGCTAAAATGACCTAGGATTTTTCCTAAGCCATTTTAACAAAATTTTATACAAATTTTCGTTTTTAACTTTGACATTAGAACGAAATTCACTCTCTTTCAAATGCGTGAAAAATTCTCTTTTAATGCCGTGAAACCCCCTAATCTAGCCTTTGTAAGGTCCTCAGAAATTCTCTATGCCGTTTATGTGATTTCGTCCGTTTGCAAACTCGTTTTTAGAGTGCTTTACCCTATAATGTGCCTTTGCTCCTTCTTGCAAAGTTGCAAGACAAAACGAAGCAAAAAATCCACCAAGGCACCGTAGGATTTTAGTCCATCGCTGTAAATTTCACTTTCTTCAAGCTCTGAAAAGTCCTAGGCAGCAACTCTTTCGCAGAGCAGTGTTTGACGACCTGCGTATAAACGCAACCATTTCGCTTTAACATACCGAACACAGGTGTTTTGCGACCAGCTCCACGTCCACGCTTTGTACGCACTCTTTTTGCACCGAAATAACTCTCACCCTCTTCAATTTCACCGCTAATTTTCTAAAGAAACTTCGTTTTGCTGATTTTTTCGCACTCTTTAAGGGTTAAAAGCTTGCTGCACAATTGCATTAACACAAGGGCGAGAAACCTTACACAAAACAGCGATTTTGCTTACGCAAATGTCAGCACAAAAACACTCCAAAATTTGCCGAAATTTACGCTCAAAAATGTAGGGCAAAAATATATACTAACATCGATTTTTCCAAGCTTTGGGCTGTAATTATATCAGCTAAAAGTATCAATCGCCTAAAATTTTGTTAAGTTTAATTAAAGCTAATTTTTAGCATTGTATATATACTTTGTGTTTTCGCTTATGTGATTTAGTTTGAGATTAAGAATAAGATATGAATAGCATTTCCACAGTTTTATAGAGCACAAAATATTTTTCTTTTAATCTAAAAATTAATAAATTATAAACAAATAATATGCAACTTGTAAGATAACCAATTAACCTCAAGGCTATATTGATCATACTTGGTAAATACTAAAAACCCTTAAAGAACCGTTGTAAATTATCCTTCGGCTAGTTTTCATAATCTTTCAAGTTATAAAAAAGTATACATTTGTGTTTGTTGTATGCATATCGTGTGCTTCCTACACAAATTTCAAACCTTTTGCCATAGCTATCCATAGTAAAGACAAAATAATGATCGCAGCACAAAGCTCAAGCGAAGCGGAATGAAAAATGCTTGGAAATTGTGAATTTTCCGCACATTTTTCTATAAATTTTAACCGCAGCGTCCATATCCCATCCAAACCCATAAAAGCACCAAGAAAGATAAACCGTTGCCAAAGATTTTTTATCTAACCCGCATAAGCCTTGTATAAAAGCTCGTAAATTTTAAGCCTTTCGTTCATTTTATCAATCATAGCTTAGCTTAAATCTTTTCTTTATACGAGCTTAGCGACTCACAAGAAACGTAATAATCACAGTTCAAGTAGGTAGTTTTGTAAAAATACCTACGCTTACCCACTATAAAGCTCTGCCTCTCATATCAAGTCCTATCGCCACTTTGCTTTTTAACATCCTCGCTGACATGGGCTTCACTCAAAGTCTCATCGCCCACTTACTTTTCTTCTTAGCGGCTCTTTGCATCTAAGTAGATGCTTTTCTTTTTAACACTTAGATAAACTGCATAAACACAAAGCGGATAAGATGGTATTATGATAAACACAAAGAATAAGTGCCAATTCAGTCAGTAAAACATAACAAACTTTTTGCTACTACTACAATTATAGGTGTAATAACCCACCACAAACCAAGTGCTAAAATCAAAGACAAAAAATACTAACTATAATATACTTTGCCTTTATCATATACCATTTCACTGCCATTGCTTGCGAATTTTGCTATTCTATGAGCTTATTTATAGCCTCAACGATTTTTTCGTCATTTTTAGACTGTTTGCCTAAAAGTGAGCCTAAAAAACCCATAGCAAGTTTAAGCAAAACCATTGTGCTTTATAATCTCGCCCCAAGGCATAACCCTTGTTATCTTTTCGTGCTTTCCACATAAGCCCCATGCACTAACACAGCTTTGTCCCAACCGTAAGATACCCAAAAGAGCTTATCATTAAAAAATACAGTTTGTTCTTGCTTGTCGCATTCAAATAGATAAAATGGTTTTATTTTCTATACTTTGTTTGAAATTTAGGACTTGTCATTTGTTAGAATTTGTCATTTTCCCTACTTTGTATTGAATGTTTAAAAATTTGGAAAGTATTTTGAGTGGAAATTTGAAAAAAATTTATAAAAGTTGTGAATTTTGTAAATTCTTTGGCAAAAATAGCCATTGTTTTGAATTTTTTAGAAAAAATTGCCGTCATTGCTAGAAGTAGCTTAAGGCTTCGTGGCAATTTATAGAAATAAAAATTTATAAAAATTGTGAATTTTTGAGTGAATTTTATAAATTTTCACCTTGCAGACAAAGAAAAACAAATAAAAAAGGTTGAAAAATTTAAGAAATTTAAAAGAATTTAAAAGAGTGAAAAACTCTATATCTAACGCTAAAAAGCGGACTAATAAACTGAGTACAAAGCCACAAATTGTGAGTTTTGCAAGGAACAAACAAGAGAGGTTTTCGCTACCTTGCTTTGTGTTGATTTGTAAGCCTTTTGAATTTATGCTGTCTTGCTTTGAAAAGTATTGCATTTTCATTCTTTTCATATGAAATGATTTACTTTTAAAGGATGTGTTGGAGCATTTATTTTGTAAACTTTTATTGCTTATTTTTATAAAAGCGTGAATTTTTTGGAAGCTTTGCTGAATTTTTGCTATATACAATACCCACTAAACCCAATGAATTGCAAAACAAATTAAAATAAAATCCCTACGCAAGATAAGAGCTTTTTCACGCTTTTTCAAAGCGTGAATTTATGGATTGCCACGATTTTACTTCGCTAGTCTCGCAATGAGGGTTATTTGTCATTTTGAGCCCTTAAGCGAAAAATCTCTTTTTATGATTTTGAGATATTTCGGCTTTTTCAAAGCCTCAATATGACAAATTTAAAGTTTTGCTTTGAATTTTAGTTTTTGCTGTGTGAATTTTAGATTGCCACGCCGGTTTCACCGGCTCACAATAACGACCCACCCACCCAGCGAATTACGAGGCGATAGCCGGAGCAAAACCACCGACGCAATGGAGTTTTTACATTTTTTCAAAGCGTAAATTTATGGATTGCCACGATTTTACTCCGCTAGTCTAGCAATGAGGGTTATTTGTCATTTTTGCATTTTTGTAAAATCTCACAATGACACTTCACCCTAAAATTCACGCCACTTGTATAAAATACATAATTTTTTTGTAAATTCTTCACACTCGCTACTCTCGGCTCAAAATGACAAATTTTGCCAAAAATTCACAGCAAATGTTAAAATTGAGGCAATAATTTAGGTGAAAGCTTGAATTTTCAGTTACATTAGATCAAAGATGCAATATATGCAAAAAACTGAATACAAATAACAAATTATGGACTTTTTGGCAAAGTAAATTCACATAAAATTAAAAATCCGTACTTTGTATTCAGTGTTTTGTAAGCTGAACTGATAAGTTAGCCTTGTGAATTTTATGGATCGCCACGACTTCGCAAAGCGAAATCTCGCAATGACGACCCACCCCACCCAACGGGTTGCAAGGCGTAGCCGAAACAAAAACCCCCTCCGCAAGAGAGGGGGCTTTACCTGCGGTTGTGGATTGCCACGAAGTCGTGCCGAGTTGGTGCAATGACGAGCTACCGCAAAATTCACAAAATAGAGATGTTTTTGCTTCGGCTTGTGCCTCGCAACCCACTAGATAGGCTGTGGCTCAGAATGATAATTTACCTACCCCCAAATCCCCTCCGCAAGGGAGGGGGCTTTCATTACGCACTTTAATGCGTTGTGGCTACACCATAATTTTACTACGCAAACTCTCGCAATGACGGCTACACCATACTCTCAGCCCTTTTTAAAAGCTCTTTTGCACCCCTTTTTATAAACTCATTTGCCAAATTTTTTCCTGCATTTTCGCACGAATTTAAAGGCAGGGTTTGAGTTTCTTGTAAAAGCTCACTCCCATCAGACAAACCCAAAATCGCACGGATTTTAATGCTATCCCCAACAATCTCGGCATTTATGCCTATGGGAACCTGACAGCCGCCCTCTAATTCTTTGATAAAATCCCTTTCAATCTTACTCATAATCCTTGAATTTTCATCATCTAAACAAGCTAAGAGCTTTAAAATCTCCGCATTTTCAACGCTTTCAATGCCTAAAATGCCTTGCGAAGCAGCAGGTATCATCTCATCAAGGCTGAATTTTTGCAAAAAATTCACAGCCTTGTCGAGTTTTAGCCTTTTTAGCCCTGCATAAGCTAAAACGATGGCATCAAATTCGCCCTTTTTGAGCTTTTCAAGTCGGGAATTTATGTTTCCACGAAGTGAGATAATGTTTAAATCAGGCCTCTTCCTTAAAAGTTGCATCTTGCGGCGAAGACTTGTGGTGCCTACCTTTGCACCTCTTGGCAAGGAGCTTAAATCCTTGAATTTCTCGCTTAAAAGCGAGTCGTTTGGCTCCTCTCGCTTGCAAACAGCTGCTAAAACAAGTCCCTTTGGGAAAAAGCTTGGCAGATCCTTTAAGCTATGCACTGCTAAATGAGCATCCCCTCTTAGCATAGCACTTTCTAGTTCTTTTGTGAAAAGCCCCTTGCCTCCGATTTTAGCAAGGGGTGTGTCTAGGATCTTATCTCCCCTTGTTGAAAAGCCTTGCAAAATAAGCTCTAAATTTGCATGGTTTTTAAGCAACAAGGCCTTTACAAACTCGCTTTGCCAAAGGGCAAGGGCTGATTTTCTAGTGGCTATTACAAGCTTTTGCATCTTAGTCCCTTTTTGTCTCTATGATCTCAACATCTATGATTTCACTGTCTAAATTTGAGTTTTTTTGCGAGTTAAAGCCTTGATAGCTTGAGCCTTCTTTGTAGGAGTTTTGAGTGAAATTTGAGCTTTCATTGAAATTTTTTGAGCTTTTTTGGCCAAAAATAAGTCCAAAAAGAAGTATAAAGAGTGCAAAAATAGAGCTTAAAACGCCAGGAATTACCAGCAAAAAGCCAGCTATGACAAGGGCGAAATTTTTAAGCATTTCAAGTGGGGATGAGAGCCTAAATTCAAGCATATTCTTCCAAAAGATCCCAAGCAAAATGGCTCCTAAAAGCATACTTAAAAGCAAGAATATTATAAAATTGCCAAAGCCAAAAAAAAGCACAAAGCCCAGGCTAAAAAGTATTTCAATCAGCAAATAAGGAAACAAAGATAATTTATAATAACTCATAAAAACGCCTTTTTAATATCTTTAAACGAAAATTTGTATCTTTTCAAGCCAAAATTCACAAGCACTCACACCAACGCCTTTTTTATCTTTACTCTTTTTTAAAACAAGTATTGATTTTGTCATTCTAAGCCTTGTGGTAGCAGAAGAAGCCATCAATTCAAGGTATTTTGCCATAAAATTCGTGGATTCTTTGCTCCGCTTGGAATGACAAATATGGCATTTTATCTAAAAAAATACTTTTTGAAAAAGAGCCTTTATCTTTTTAAATAAAAATTCACAAGCACTCACAAAAGCACCCTTTTTAGCTCACTCAAAGCCTCATCCTTTTTAAGCACCCTTTTTTCAAGGCTTTTTCGCTCCACTAATTCCACCTCGCCTCTTTCTAGCCCCTTGCCTATGATTAAGGCATAAGAAAAGCCCATAAGCTCGAAGTCGTTGATTTTCACCCCAAATCTTTCATTTCTATCATCAAGTAAAACCTCTAAATTCAAGGCTTTTAAGTCCTCATAAAGCTTATTTGCAAACTCACAAGCTTCCTTTTCTTTGGTGTTTGAAATGATTAGATCAAGCACAAATGGTGAGAGTGCCTTGCTCCACACTATGCCTCTTTCATCAAAGCTAGATTCCACAGCCACTGCGACAAGTCTGCTTACTCCTATGCCATAACTTCCCATATAAAAATGCCTAGCCTTGCCGTACTCGTCTAAAAAGGTGGCATTTAAGGGCTTTGAGTATTTTTGCCCAAGCTTAAAAATATGCCCTACCTCTATGCCCTTGCTAAATTTCAAGGACCCGCCACAACAAGCACAAAGATCATTTTCTTGAACGCTAACTAAGTCCTTGTAGCGATCCTCGTTTAAATTCACAACGCTAACCCCTATGAAATGATAATCTTGCTCGTTTGCTCCCAAGAGCATATTACTCTCATCTTTTAGCTCTTTATCTACGAAAAAATCAACATTGTTAAGCCCTATAAAGCCTATAAAACCAGCCTTTAAGCCTACCTTTTCTAAGTCATTTGCACTTGCTTCGACTAATTCCAAAGCCTTGCAAGCATTGAGTGCCTTTGTGATTTGAAGCTCATCACAGCCTCGAACAAAGAAGATCACAATTTTTTCACCATCCTCATAGATAGCCTTTTTCACAACCGCTTTTATCGTGTAGAATTCATCGACTTTGAAAAATTCAGCCAAATCTTTAATGGTCTTTATGTTTGGGGTGTGAAATTTGCTTTGCATATTTGCCTCAGGGCGCTCACTTGTGCTGATGCGTTTAGCCCTTCTTGCTACCTCGACATTTGCAGCGTAATCGCACTTATTGCAAATTACTATATCATCTTCTCCGTTTTTAGCCAAAACCACAAATTCCTTGCTCCCACTGCCACCAATTGCCCCACTATCAGCCTCAACAGCCCTGAAATTCAGTCCCAAGCGAGTAAAAATTTCACTGTAAGTCTTAAACATAAGCTGAAATTCACGCTCTAAATCCTCCTCATCGGCGTGAAAGCTGTATCCATCTTTCATTACAAATTCACGGCATCTTAAAAGCCCAAAACGAGGACGCGCCTCGTCTCTAAATTTAAGCCCTATTTGATACAAATGCAAGGGCAGTTGCTTGTAGCTTGTGATCTTACCTTGCACCGCATCTAGCATAGCCTCTTCGTGAGTTGCACCTAGGACAAATTCATTTTCCTTTCTATCCTTAAAGCGAAGTAATTCCTTACCATAAGCACTGTATCTTCCACTTTGTTGCCACAAACTAGCAGGGGTTATGAAGCTTAGACTTGTTTGCATAGCACCTGCTTTGTCCATTTCTTCTTTTATGATCTTGTAAATTTTATTAAAAACAGTTTTTCCAAGTGGCAAGAAATTATAAAGCCCACTTCCGCACTGCTGGATAAATCCTGCACGAAGCAAGAGTATGTGACTTGGCAAAACTGCATCCTTTGGGGCTTCTTTAAGGCTTGGGGCGTAGAGTTTGCTAAATTTCATTTGTATCCTTTATATTAAAATTATCCTCTTCTAAATTAAAGACATAACGCATACTGTTTATGATATTTTCGCTTTGATCGTTTTGCACCTGTCTTAAATTCACAGTTGGAGCGTGTAAAAAGGCTTTAAAGACCTGATGGATTAGCTTTTTTGCCTCTTCCTTGTCGCTATGCTTTAAATAGCCCTTTTTCAATGCCTTTTCAAGCTCAATTTCAGCACAGTCTCTTGCTTGCAAACGAAGTGCTTTGATGATGGGGCTTAGGGCCAGATCGTTTAGGTATCTAAAAAACTCGCTAGTCATAGCAGAGATTATGGAGTATGCCCTTTGTGCTTGATGTTCTCTTAGGGCTAGGTTTTTACGCACCACCTCTTCTAAATCATCCACAGTAAAGACCCTCACAAGCTCACTTTCTCTTAGATCAAGATCCCTTGGCACGGCTATGTCAAAAAAATAACGCGTAAATTCGCGTCTTGCAAGCATTTCATCATTTATGATGGCTTCTTTTGAATTTGTGGCTGAGAAGAAAAGCTCATAATTATTTATATAATGACTAAGCTTAGAAAACTCAGCACAGCTTACATCCTGTCCTAGCTCCTCGCAAAGTTCTTTTGCCCTTTCTATGCTGCGGTTTATGATGATTATCCTAGCCTTGTTTGCAAGTAAATGCTTACAAGCAAGCTCACTCATCTCCCCAGCACCTATAACTACAACCTCTTTTCCCTCTAAATTCACAAGTTCTTTTGCCTTAGAAACTGCTACTGAGGCTACTGAGATGGGGTTTTTAGAGATTTGAGTTTCGTTTCTAATGCGAGCTGCGCATTTAAAGGCAAAATTTACAGCCCTTTGCAAATTTATACCGCAAAGACCGTGTTTTAGGGAAAAATTTAGAGCATTTTTAAGCTGTCCTGCTATTTGGGTTTCGCCTATTACTAGGCTATCAAGTGAGCTAGCTACTGAAAAAAGATGATGAATTACGCCACTATCCTCAAAGACATCTGCTTGTTGAAGCAAGATCTCTTTATCAACCTCGCAAAGCACGGCTAGGCAAGATACTGTGTATTCGCAAATGTCCTCTAAACTTTCCACAAAGGCAAAGATCTCAACCCTATTACAAGTGCTAATCATCAAGCTTTCCTCCACGAAAGAGTTGGCATTTATAAGCCTTAAAAGCTCTTTTTGCCTACTCTCATCAAGGCTAAGCCTCTCACGTAGGGCTATACCTGTGTTTTTGTGGGTAAAGCTAAGACAAAAATAATGCATCAAAAATTCCTATCTATCATCTTTTGCACTATGTCAATGAGGGCTTGATTTTGCACACTTTCAAGGGCTTTAATGGCCTTTAAGCCGTAATTTTTCGCCACATTTAGCGTTTTTTCTAGGATCTTATGCTCTTTAAATTTATCATCAAGCCATTTTTGCTCATTTTCATTTAATTCTTTTTTAAACAAGCCTTGCAAGATCTGCTTGTCATTATAGTTTAACTCTTTAAACAAGGCTATATAACAAACCGTGCTTTTGCCCTCTTTAAAGTCATTGAGGGCGGGTTTGCCAAGGGTTTTTTCATCGCTTTTAATGTCTAAAATGTCATCGATGATTTGAAAGGCAAGCCCTAGATTCTTGCCATATTTAGCAAATTTTTGTGTATCAAGCCCTGCTAAATGTGCCGCACAGCTAGCACTTGCTTCAATGAGTGCTGCTGTTTTAAGCTCTATCATCGTTAAGTATGCCTTTTCATCGGCATTAAAGCTCTTTGAAAGCTCTATGTCCATTAATTCGCCCTTTGCTAGGCTACTTACCGCCTTTGAAAGTGTTGAGGCGATGAAGCTATCAAATTTGCTAAGCTCATAAAAGGCGTAAGAATAGAGTATGTCTCCAAGCATAAGGGCGTTTTTTGCTCCAAATTCAGAATTTATGGACCTTGCCCCTCGTCTTAACTGTGCCTCATCGATAATATCATCGTGCAATAAACTTGCAAGATGTATAAGCTCAACTATGGCACAAAGTGTGTAAATTTGTGAATTTTTTAAGCTATGAGGGCTTTTTTGTGAATTTTTTTTAAGAGATTTTGAGTTTTTTTCTTCTTTTGTTGTGTTTTTTAATAAGCTTGAATTTTCTAAGCTTTCAAAGCCTTCTTTGTGCCTTGAATTTTCATTTAAATTTGATGATGATTTAGCTGGATTTTCTTCTAAAATATGATGAGTGATGGCTAAGATTAGCTTTGATCTTAATCTTTTGCCCTGTTTAATTTGCTTAAACATAAGCTCAATAGGCTTGTAATCAAGCTCTTTTATAAAGCCTTCAATGATTAAATCAATCTCTTGCACCGCTTTTCCTTCTTTATTGATTATTTTGTGGCAAAGGCTGATTTGCTAATGGTTTAGAGCCCAAAGAGGCATTTTTTTCTGTGCTAAAATCAATGCCTGGGACGATTTTGTTTTCTTGAGGGGCAAAGGCAGGTTGTAGGGGATTTTTCTTTGGATCCAAAAACTCAACAAGCAATCTTGAATCCTTATCCTCTATGTAGATCTTAAATTTAGCCTCCCCTCTGTCAAAATCGCTAAATTCAAGTATTAGCCTTGCTCTATCTATGTGGGGATTTTTGTAATCAGGTATTAGGGTTTGGGTGTACCAGTTTAGATTTCTTCTCATTGAAAGGACAAACTGTCTTGGGTATTTACGAAATTTGGTATGAACTACTATCTTGTTTGTATCAAAAAGAGTCCAATAAAAGTCGAAATTTTGTGTCTGATTTTCAAAGCCAAGCTCTTTAATCTCAACACTGGCTCTTTGATCCTTTTGAAGCGTAAACTCATATACATACTCAAAGCTTGGCTGGGCTGCTTTAAGCACAGATGCTAGGATAAAAAAAGCAAGATAAGGCTTCATTTATTCTCCGTGTCCTAAAATTTTGGCTGTCAGTTCTATGAAATAATCATTCATTCTTTCCTCAAGCAAATAATCCTTTTCCATCTTATAAAGCTCGATCTCCTCCTCATCAACCCCCTTGCTTTCAAGCAGTTCATTTAAGGCTATGTGTTCTTTTATGAAATTTTCCATTACCCTTTCAACAGCGCCTGAATTTGCGTGTTTAAGCATTTGTAAAAACTTCTCTTTGGGGCTGTGATTTAGCATTTCATCTAGTAGATCCATAAAATATCCTTTGAAAGAATTTAAGCCTAAATTATAGGATTTATTATATTAAAACTTTATTAAAACTTGTTTTTAGTGGCTTATTTGTTTTATTTGGCTATAATGGCTCAAAATTACTAACAAGGATAGGCGATCAAAAAGGAAGTTATTTTTGTAGTTTCTACTTTTTTTATCTTTTATTTATGTTTTGTATCATTTATGCCGGCTGCTTTGGGATTTCTTGGCTTTATGGGTGATTTAAACCGCTTTTTATTTGGTTCTTTTGGACTTTTTTATCCCTTTGTGCTTTTGTTTTTGAATTTTATCTTTTATAAAAGAGGCTATGATTTTGATAGAGTAAAAAGAAGTGAGATCATAGGACTTAGCATAGCCTTTGTGTGTGCTGCCTTGCTCTTTGCCATACTTGGAGAGGAGGCTGGCTATATACCTGAGGTTTTGTATGCCATCTTTGGCTTTGTCTTTGGTAGGCTTTTAACAGGCTTTTTAAGCTTGTTTCTTCTTTTATTTTCCATAGCCCTTATCTTTCCTCGTTTTGTTGAGCTTGTCTTTGGTATAAGGATAAATTATGAGATCTTTGTTTCAATAGAGGATAAAATAAAGCAGTTTTTGTATGGCTTTTTTGGTGGCAAGGAGGAGTTTAAATTCAACGAAGCCAAAGAAGAGCCAATCAATACTAAGAGCGAGGAAAAGGCATCAATTTTTCAAGAAAATCCCTTAAATTTAACAAGCGCCAACAAGCAAGAATACAAGAATCCTTTGAATTTAACAAATGCTGCCAAGCAAGAATACAAGAATCCTTTGAATTTAACAAATACTGTCAAGCAAGAAGATAAAGAGCCTTTAAATTCGCAAAGTAAAGAAGATTTAAATTTATCAAGCAATAAAGAGCTAGAAATTCAAAACCTAAAAGAGCTTTCAAAGCCCAAACAAAGCCCAGATCAAATAGCAGCAAGGCTTGCAGCTGAGTTTGATCAAAATCAAGAAGAAGCTCTTTTAGAAGAAAAAGATACCCAAAAAGAGCAAGCTGAGACAAAAAAAGAAGAGCTTGATAATTCTGAGCTTTTAATAAAAGATTATAGAGACAAAAAGCTTGAAACCTTCATCACAAAGGCTAGTGCTGAATTTGATGAGTATTTTGATAAATTCAACAACAATGCCCCCAAAGAAGCCTTTGTGCCTGAGATCTTTTTAAGACCAAAAAGAGCAGAGGAGCTAGAAATACAAAGAGAGTTAAATTTCGACCAACCAAGCTATCAAAGGAAAAACATAGACATAGCCAAGGAGGAAAGGAGTAATTTAGAAGAAGAAACTCCAATTAAAGAGGAGGAAAAATTCACCTTCGAGGTAAGAGAGCTTAACGAAGATCAAGGCGAGGCTTTAAAAAAAGAAGTTAAAAAAGAGGCTGAATTACCAAGGGCTGAATTCTCAAAAAAAGAAGAGCTTAGTATTGAAGAAGAAAACACAGAGGAAATCATCAAGGAAAATTCAAGCTTGCAAGAAGAAAAACCCATAAGGGTTGCTATGCCTAAGTTCTTAGAAGAAAATGCAAATTTATTAAATAGCCTAGAAAGAGGCAATTTAGAGCCTCCAAAGGATTTTAAGCTTCCTCCGCTTGATTTTTTGGTTCGTCCAAGCGGAACAAGTGCTGAGGTTAATGAGCAAGAAATTGACAAGAAAATCTATGATCTACTTGAAAAGCTTCGCCGCTTTAAAATAGGAGGTGATGTCATCAGCACCTACACAGGTCCTGTGGTAACGACATTTGAGTTTCGCCCTAGTGCTGATGTCAAGGTTAGCCGCATTTTAAGCTTACAAGATGATTTAGCTATGGCACTTCGAGCTACTTCCATACGCATACAAGCACCCATTCCTGGCAAGGATGTAGTGGGCATTGAGGTGCCAAACGAGCAAATTCAAACGATTTATCTGAGGGAAATCCTTGAAAGTGAGGTATTTAAGGGTGCTAAAAGCCCACTCACCATAGCTTTGGGAAAGGACATTGTGGGAAATGCCTTTGTAACTGACTTAAAAAAGCTTCCTCATCTTTTAATCGCTGGCACCACAGGCTCTGGAAAAAGCGTTGGCATAAACGCAATGCTTTTAAGCCTACTTTACCGCAATAGCCCAAAAAATTTGCGTTTGATGATGATAGATCCAAAGATGCTTGAATTTAGCATTTACAATGACATTCCACACCTTTTAACGCCCGTCATCACGGATCCAAAGAAAGCCATCATCGCACTTTCTAATATGGTAGCTGAGATGGAAAGGCGCTATAAATTAATGGCTGAGGCTAGAACTAAAAATATAGAAAATTACAACGAAAAATGCGCTGAACTTGAAGCTGAGCCTCTGCCTTTCATAGTCGTCATCATCGATGAGTTAGCAGACTTAATGATGACAGCTGGCAAGGATGTGGAGTTTTACATAGGGCGGCTCGCCCAAATGGCAAGGGCTAGTGGGATTCATCTAATCGTAGCCACGCAAAGACCGAGTGTAGATGTGGTTACTGGGCTTATAAAGGCGAATTTACCAAGCCGCTTGGCTTACAAGGTGGGACAGAGGATTGATAGCAAGGTGATCTTAGATACGCAAGGAGCTGAAAGCTTGTTAGGAAGGGGAGATAGTCTTTTCACACCACCTGGAACTAGTAATATAGTGCGTTTGCACGCACCCTTTGCAAGTGAGATGGAGATTGAAAAAATAGTTGAGTTTTTAAAAGCCCAGCAAGTCGTAGAATATGATGAGAATTTCTTAAAAGATGGTTCTAGCAATGGAAACATGGCTAGTAGTAGCGGCGAGAATTTAGGAGAAGATGGGCTTGATGAGCTTATAGAACAAGCAAAGGCTGTGATCTTAGAGGATAAAAAAACAAGCATTTCATATCTGCAACGTCGCCTTAAAATAGGCTATAATAGAGCAGCAAATATCATTGAGCAGCTCGCACAAATGGGCGTTTTAAGTGAGCCTGACGCGAAGGGGCAAAGAGAGATCTTGATGTAAGGACTTTTTGAGTGTGAATTTTGTGCCATTTTTGTTAAAATTCAAAGCTTTCGTGGCTTTTGCAAATTCATTAAAAAATTCAAGCTAAATTCACGGTTTTACATTTAAAAACAAGAATAAAATTAAGGCTCAAGATATTTTAATTTGATACAAGATTATTTTAAAGTATAAAGAGTTAAATGAAAAACAAATATATGATACATTCCCCAATTGTCTCAACAGAAATTTAAGGAATTACGAAGTATTTTTTTTACTTCGTTTCGTCTTGCAACTTTGCGGAACAAAAGCTCATTATATGGTAAAGCACGTCAAATTCGAGTTTGCAAAGGGACACAACCACATAAACAAAATTGTGAATTTCTGGGGCTTTGCAAAGTTGACACTTGCCAAATTTAAAGGCTAAAAAAGAAAATTTTATCCTTCACTTAAAAGAAACTAAATTAAGATGAGAAATTTATGACAAAATTCTCATCAAAATTTATTAAAATTGATAAGAGAAAATCCTGTTAAGATTAATTGAGCCATTGGCATTTGATGCGTTTAGACTAAGTTTTTGACTTAAAATGCTTTAATAAGGTTTTTTCTTATAAACTTTGATACCTTACTTTTTTGAAAAAAGCTTTTATTCATTTTAAGCAAGCCAAGCAAGGCTTTTTGAATTTTAAATCCTTGTTTTGCTTTTTTGTGCTTAAATTTTTAGTATTGCTGTGA